>JAHEOG010000139.1 GCA_018609925.1 Gammaproteobacteria bacterium | reverse complement strand
TCCTCGCCGGTCAGCCGCTCCTCCACGACCACGGTCTCACCCGCCGCGCCGAACCGTCCCCCCAGGATCGCGTGGATGGCCTCCCGGGCCTCGTCCACCGAGCTCACCGGAACCACCCCCTTGCCGGCGGCCAGGCCATCAGCCTTGATCACCGCGGATCCCCCAAGCCGCTCCGCGAAGGCCACGGCCTCCTCGCCGTCGCGGAAGGAATCCCAGGCAGCCGTCGGGATGCCGTGGCGGGCCATAAAGGCCTTGGCGAAGGCCTTGGAGCCCTCCAGTCGAGCTGCGGCGGCGCTCGGCCCAAAGCAGGAAAGGCCTGCGTCCTCGAAGCGGTCGACGATACCGGCCACCAGAGGATCCTCCGGGCCCACCACTGTGAGATCCACAGCCTCCTGGCGGGCCACCGCCGCCAAGGCCTCGATGTCGTCGGCGCCGGCATCGACATGGGTCACCCGGGGCTCCGCCTCCGTCCCGGCATTGCCCGGAGCGCACAGAACCTCTTCCACCCGGGGGCTCCGGCTGAGCCTCCAGGCGAGGGCGTGCTCGCGACCGCCGCCACCGACCACCAGGATTCGCATTACAAGGCCTCTCGCAAAGAGGGACGCTTTAGTGCCGGAAGTGGCGCATGCCCGTAAAGACCATGGCGAGGTGGTTCTCGTCGGCGGCCTCGATCACCTCACTGTCCCGGATGGATCCTCCAGGCTGGATAACCGCCGAGCACCGTGCTTCCACGGCGGCGTCCAGCCCATCCCGGAAGGGGAAGAAGGCGTCCGAGGCCATCACCGAGCCGGCCAGGGGGACCTGGGCCTTCTTGGCGGCCAGGCACGCGGCATCCACCCGGCTCATCTGCCCGGCACCGATGCCCACCGTGGCCCGGTCCTTGGTATAGACAATGGCGTTGGATTTGACGTGCTTGACCACCCGCCAGGCGAAAAGAAGCTCCTCCCATTCGGCCTCGGTAGGCACACGCTGGGTAACGGCCTTGAGCTCGCCGCTCTCGTGGAGCGCGCTGTCCCGATCCTGGACCAATAGCCCTCCGGTGACGCGCTTGTAATCCCAGTGGCTGCTTCTGGGCAGGTCCAGCCGTGGGGTCTGCAGTACGCGGATCGCCGGCTTATCGGCGAGGACCGCCAGCGCCTGCTCGGAAACCCCCGGGGCGATCACCCCCTCCACGTACTGCTGTTCCACGATGGCGCGGGCCGTTGCCTCATCGACCGGGCAGTTGAAAGCGATCAATCCCCCGAAGGCGGAGGTGGGGTCGCAGGCGAAGGCCTTGCGGTAGGCCCCGAGGGAATCGCTCGCCTCGGCGGCCCCGCAGGGATTGGCGTGCTTGATGATGACACAGGCCGGCTCGGACAGCTCCTTCACCGCCTCCAGGGCGGTATCCAGGTCGGCCACGTTGTTGAAGGACAGCTCCTTGCCCTGGAGCTGGCTGGCGGTGACGAGGCTGGCCCCCTCCGCGTCGGGCTCCCGGTAGAAGGCACCCCGCTGGTGAGGGTTCTCCCCGTAACGCATGTCCGCCACCTTCTCGAAGGCGAGGTGGAGGCTGGCCGGGAAGGGCTCCCGCGAGCCGTCCTCCCGGAACCGGCCCAGATAGCTGGCGATGGCCCCGTCGTAGCGCGCGGTGTGCTCGAAGGTCTTGCGGGCCAGGGTGAACCGGGTCGCCTCCCCCACCGCCCCGCCGGAGGAGCGCATCTCCCGCACAACGCGCTCGTAGTCGGCGGGATCCACCAGGACCGCTACGTGGTCGTGGTTCTTTGCCGCCGCCCGCAGCATGGTCGGCCCGCCGATATCGATGTGCTCGATGGCCTCGCTGCGCTCGGTCTCATCAGAGGCGGTCACGGCCTCAAAAAGGTAGAGGTTTACCGCCACCAGATCGATCCCGGGCAGGTTATGGCGCTCCATCTGCTCGCGGTGCTCCGGATCCGAGCGCCGGGCCAGGATCCCGCCGAGCACCGCCGGGTGGAGGGTCTTCACCCGGCCGTCCAGCAGCTCGGGATAGCCGGTAAGATCGGAGATCTCCACCACCGGGATCTGCCATTCCCGCAAGGCGCGAGCGGTACCCCCGGTCGAGACGATCTCCACGCCGAACTCCTCGTGGAGGGCCCGGGCAAACTCCGCCAGCCCGGTCTTGTCGGACACGCTGATCAGGGCCCGCTTGATCTCTGCCATGGGCTCGCTCTTTCCTCGATGAAACCGCTGAAGGCCGATCGGGGGATCGGCCCTTCCCCCGAACCGGGCGCCCTGCGGACCGCGGTACGGACTCCCGGGAGATAGGGAGGGACAGGACCGGGAGGCTCTCCCTATTCGGAGCCCCCCAGGCCGTAGGCCTGGACCTTCTTGCGCAAGGTGTTGCGGCTCAGACCCAGCAATTCGGCGGCCCGGCGCTGGTTGGTACCGGTCTCGCGCAGGATACGACTCAGCAGGGCCTGCTCCACCTCGGCCAGAACCACGTAGTAGAGCTGACCGCAGGGGCGCTCCCCGTCTAGGTGGGCGAAATACTCATCCAGGGCCTCTTCGATGCAGGCCTGAAGCCCCGGATACGTCGGGGAGGGCTGGGCGCCGGATTCCGCCAAAGTGGCTGTCCTTCTGAATGGCAAAGCCTGGAAAGGCGGCCGCAAATCGCAACCGAGTCAACGGGGCCCAGAAAGGAACCGGCTCCCCACCCCGAACCATTGGTGGAGAACCATTCTAGGCCGGGGCTCGAACCGGAGGCAACGCGGGCAGACCCGCCCCCTTTCAGTCGACGATCTCCACCCGGAAACGCTCGATCCCGGGGGGTGCATCCTCCACCAGCACGGTGAAAGGCAGCCTCTGCCCCGGGGCGAGCTCCTCGGGCAGATCCCGCAGCGCCCCACGCCACCGCCGTCGCATCTCCGCCATGGCCATCTTGCCATCCAGCTCCATGCGGACACCCGGCGTATGGACCCGACGATAGCGGATGCCACCGGCGGAATCCTCCGCACGGAGCTCCAGGCGAGGCAGGGGCTGGGCGAAGGGGGCGCTGTTTTGGAGCACACCCTCCACCAGGGTGAGCTGTCTCCCGGAGGCGAGCCGGACCCGGTGGGCCGCCACCTCTTCGGCCCGGTAGTGGCGAAAGGCCAGGGGCAAAGACCAATCCAGCCCGGCAACCTCCAGCCCCGACTGGACCGCCGCGCGGGGCCCCGGATAGGCCAGGATCTGGTGACGGAAGGCGTAGCCCAGCTCCACCAGCAGGCCCACGACGAGCAGAAGCACCAGCAGACCCACGAGCAGGGAAAGCCCTCTCCCCCGTTTGGGGGAGCCGGCTTGGGGGGTCGGGCCGGTGGCAGGCCCTCCGGGAGGAGCGGCTCCTTCCGCCCCTTCGGAAAGGGCCTTGGCAGCCGCCCCGCCTTCCTCCCTCGGGGCGGTCTCTGAGATCTCCGGCAACGGCGGCTCCGACGACGCCCCTAGGCCCGGAGTCGGCGGCCCTGTTGTGTGCGGTTCCGCCCGGTCGCCCTCCATCTGCCACCCCGAGCCCACTTCGTCCGGATCCGGACGGGCCTCCTCCGTGGAAACGGGCTCCTCCGGACCGGGGGGCTCCGGCTCTTGAAGGGAGGCCGGGGGCGCCGCCCAAAACCGGTGCCCGCAACGGGAACAGCGGACGCGGCGGCCCTGGGGGCCCAGGAGCGAGTCCTCGACCCGAAAACGGGTCCCGCAACCGGGGCACTGAAGCTCCAAGGGGCCTTATCCCTCTTGTCGGACTCCGTCCAGGCGGACCCACTCCCCCTCGGGGACCTCCGGTCCCCAACGGAACCGCGGCAAGGCCTGACGCACCGCATCCGCCTGGGGTCCCAGGAGGCCGGCTAGGACAAGCTCCCCCCCGACCGCGGTGGCCTCGGTCAGCTCACCGGCAAGCTCGATGAGGGTGCGGGACAGGATGTTCGCCACCACGCAGGGGAAGGGGGCCCCATCGCCCGGGCCCGCTCCCGGGGCTCGCACCTCGATCCGCTCGCCGACGCCGTTGGCTGCCGCGTTGGTGCGGGTGGCCTCCAGGGCGGCGGGATCGTTGTCCACCGCCACCACGCGGGGGGCTCCCAGCTTGGCCGCGGCGATGGCGAGGATCCCGCTGCCACACCCGTAATCCAAAACGGCCGGGGGACTATCGGCACTGATCCGACCCTCCAGCCATCGCAGACAAAGTCGGGTGGTGGCATGATAACCCGTGCCGAAGGCCATCCCGGGATCGAGGACCACTTCCACCCGCCCCGACGGCAGACTCGCCGGGGCCCAGCTCGGGCGGACCCAAAGCCGCCGGCCGACAGGAAACGCCGAGAAGTGATCCTTCCAGGCGTTGGCCCAGTCGGTATCCGCCACGGGGATCCATTCGACCCCGACGCCACCCCCGGCCGCCCGGGCCAGCCGGGCTTCCAGATCCGGAGGCGGGGCATCGGCGGGAAACAGCCCCGTCACCCGGTGGTGGGACCATGCGGCACCGGGCTCCACGAGGAGCCGGTCATCTCCCCCTTCGGCCACCGTCACCGCCGAGGCCCCCGCTTGCGCAAGGGATTCCTCCACCGCGTCCAGAGCCTGCCGCTCCACGGTGACCCGGGCCTCGATCCAGGCCCTGTCGTCGGACCCGGCAGCCGCTCCCAACCGCCCGGTCATTCCTCGCCCAGGAAGCGCTCGAGGAAATGGATGTCCACCCCGCCTGTCTGGAACCGTCCGTCCCGCAGGAGGCGCTGGTGCAGCGGGATGGTCGTACGGATATCGGCCACGATGAATTCCTCCAAGGCCCGGCCCAGGCGGGCCTGGGCCTCCTCCCGGTTCTCCCCGGTCACGATCAGCTTGCCGAGCAGGCTGTCGTAGAACGGCGGCATGACATAGCCGGTGTAGCTGTGGGTGTCGAGGCGAACCCCCGGCCCGCCCGGGAGGTGGAAATGCTCGATGGGCCCGGGGGACGGAGCGAAGGTCTCCGGGTCCTCGGCATTGATTCGGCACTCGATGGCGTGGCCCCTTGGGACAATGTCCTCCTGCTCGTGGCTCAGGCGCTCGCTGGCCGCCACCCGGATCTGCTCCTTGACCAGGTCCACCCCGGTGATGGCCTCGGTTATGGGATGCTCTACCTGCAGGCGGGTATTCATCTCGATGAAGAAGAACTCGCCGTTTTCGTAGAGGAACTCGTAGGTGCCGAGGCCGGTGTAGCCGAGCCGCCGGGCCGCCTCGGCACAGCGCTGGCCCATCTCCTGGCGGACCTCCTCCGATATTCCCGGGGCGGGGGCCTCTTCCAGCAGTTTCTGGTGGCGGCGCTGGACGGAACAGTCCCGCTCGCCCAGGTGGATGGCATTTCCGTGCTTGTCGGCCACCACCTGGAACTCGACGTGGCGGGGCTGGCCCAGGAACTTCTCCAGATAGACCGTATCGTTGCCGAAGGCCTTGCCCGCCTCGGCCTGGGTCATGGAGATGGCGCTCAGCAGGCTGGCTTCGGTGTGCACCACCCGCATGCCCTTGCCCCCGCCGCCACCGGCGGCCTTGATCATGATGGGGTAGCCCACCCCCCGGGCGACCTCCCGGATGCGGCTCTCGTCGGGAGGCAGGGGGCCGTCGGAGCCGGGGACGCAGGGGACACCGGCCTGCTCCATGGCCTGCTTGGCGGCGACCTTATCCCCCATGGTCCGGATCAGCTCGGCCGAGGGACCGATGAAGGTGAGCCCGGAGGACTCCACGATCTCCGCGAAGTCGGC
Organism: Gammaproteobacteria bacterium; assembly: GCA_018609925.1. Taxonomy (GTDB): domain Bacteria; phylum Pseudomonadota; class Gammaproteobacteria; order Thiohalorhabdales; family Thiohalorhabdaceae; genus Thiohalorhabdus. Next base: position 34,737 of record JAHEOG010000139.1, on the reverse strand, counting down.
GTTCTCCGAAAGGAAGCCGTAGCCGGGATGGATGGCCTCGGCGTCGGTGACCTCGGCAGCGCTCATCACCGCCGGGATGTGGAGGTAGCTGTCGGTGGCGGGATTGGGCCCGATGCATACCGATTCGTCGGCCAGCTTGACGTACTTGGCGTCGCGATCGGCCTGGGAGTGCACGGCCACCGCCTTGATCCCCAGCTCCCGGCAGGCACGAAGGATCCGGAGGGCGACCTCCCCCCGGTTGGCGATCAAGACCTTGTCGAACATGGCCGGCCTAGCCCTCCGGCTCGATTAGGAACAGGGGCTCCCCGTACTCCACGGGCTGGGCGTTCTCCACCAGGATCCGCTTGATCCGGCCCGAATGCTCCGACTCGATCTCGTTGAAGAGCTTCATCGCCTCGATGACGCCCAGGGTGTCACCGATGTGGACGAAGTCCCCCTCGTTGACGAAAGGCTCCGCTTCGGGGGAGGCGGCCCGGTAGAAGGTCCCCACCATGGGCGCCACCACCTTGACGGCGGTCTCTTCGGCCTCCCCCTGAGAGGCCGGTCCGGCCCCAGGGGGGCCATGCGGGGTCGGTTCCTGGGGAGTCGGCTGGGTAGGCGCTTGCGGAGGAGGCGGGTACGGGGGATAGGCCGTCGGCGGCGCGGGAGCACCCCGGCTGATCCGGACGCTCTCCTCGCCCTCCCGGATCTCGATCTCGTTGACGTCCGAGTCCTCCAACAGCTCGATGAGCCGCCGGATCTTACGTATGTCCATACCCTCCCCCTGATTGGCCTGCCGGGCTGCGGACCGGTTCTTGTCCCTGTCCGCTGGCTACTGCCCCCGCACGGAAGGATTCCCCAGAGTCTCCAGGAACCGACCCAGGCGATCCGCGCTCCGATAGCGCTTCAGGCGCTCCAGAAAATCCCGAAGCCGGTCCTCGACGACCTGGGAGTCCCCTTCGTCATTCGGGCCCCCGAAAGCCTCTGGAGGCTCCGGGGCCGTTGATCCCGTTCCGCTTTCGGGCTCCTCCCCGATCGGCTCCCCCACCGGGGAGACTGCTCCCGCTTCTTCTGGGGGCTCCTCCTCCCGTCGCGCCGACCTGGACGGTCCCCCCTCCAGCTCAGCGAGCCGCCGGCGCCACTGCTCGGCCCTCGGATCGCCTTCTTCCCCTTCCAGGAGCCGCCGGTAGACCTCGGCCGCCGCTTCGGGATAGCCCTGCTCGGCGTAGAGCTCGGCCAGGCTGGGGGTGGGCCGGGGCCCCTGGGGACCCTCACGGGCCTCGGGATGGCGGGCCTCCAGGGCCCGCTCGAAGAGATCCGCGGCCCGCTCCGGATCCCCCCGGGCACGGGCGATCTGGCCCATCAGGCGAAGCGCCCGGGGCTCCAGGTCATCGACCTCCAAGACCGGCAAGAGCTCGCGCTCGGCCGCCTCCAGGTCCCCCGCCTCCCAGGCCTCGCGGGCGCTGGCAAGGGCCTTTTCCACGTGGATCATAAGGCTCCCCAATCGGCGGGCCCCATTGAACCGGAACGGTTACGATCCGTACAGATCCCGGCATGATCGGGGCATTGCCCCCGAATGTCCAGGCATCCTATCGAGATACTGGAGCCCAGTCCAATGCCTACCCCCAAGTATTGGGCTCGGAACGGGGCCGTCAGGAGGACCCCTCGGGCAAAAGGGCAAAGGTCCGGCGCTGGGGGGAGTAGCAGAGCCGGCCCTCGGCGCAGCCCTGGTAACGGACCTCGATCTGGAGGGGGGAGGCCGTTCCGGGCTCCTCCAGGTGGGCGGTAAGGACCGCCTCCTCCCGCAGGACCCGGCGCCATTGGCCGGAGAGGGCATCCCGCTCACGGGCTCCCCGGCTCAGGTTAAGAACGGCCACCGACACCCCCTCGGGGCGACGCACCCGGACCGCGATGCGATCGCGGTAGAGGTAGTGGCCCTCGGCGATTCGCCAGGCAACCCGCACCCGGTCGGGACAGAGCCTTTCGGCCTCGGCCCGGAAGGCCCCTTCCGGGGGGAGGAGGTCACCCGATTCGGGGATTGCCGGGGACGCGGCCAGCAGCAGGACCGTGAGCACTCCGGCATAAGGGCCGTGGGCGGGAAGGGCCTTTGCCTTGGGAATCACCGCTTTCCTCCGGACGAATGACGGCCGGTGATTGGGGAGCGTGGACCGCCTTTGGCGAACGCTAATCCAGGTGGTCGATCCAGCGCAGATAGGAGGCCAGGCCGTTCTCGATGGGAACGGCGATGATCTCGGGTACATCATAGGGGTGGAGCTGGAGGATGGCCGATTCCAAGGGCTCGTAGAGCTTCTCCTTGGTCTTGATCACCAGCAGGATCTCCTCCTCCTCCTCGATCCGTTCCTCCCACTCGAACACACTGGTCCCCGCCGGCTGGCGGTGAACACAGGCCGCGACGCGCTCCTTCACTACCTTGTGACTGATGCTCCGGGCCGTCTCCTCGTCGGGGCAAGTAGTGTAGACGATCAGGTTCACGGCTCACCTCCTCATGGGCCAATCGAGGCACGCTTCTGGCAAAGGAACTCCCCCGGGAAGGGAGAAGTCTGAAAAAGGAGGGGAAAGGTTCCTCCGGCTCCTGTTACAAGTCAGGCTCTCCCTCCGTTGTGGGTTGGGTCGGCGGCCTTCGGGCCGCCGCTTTTTTGTCGCCCCGGGTTGATCCGGCCGCCGGTCGTCCCCACCTCCCTTTCGACGACACTCGCCCAAACGCTCCAGAAGGGTCCCTCATGCGGCTCCTGCCCAGCCTGTTCCTCCTGTTCCTGACGGTGCCCCTGTTGGAGGTCTATCTGCTGATCGAGGTGGGCCAGGCCATTGGGGCCCCCGCCACGATTGCGGCGGTGGTCGGTACGGCCCTACTGGGCGCGGCCTTGGCACGCTACCAGGGAATGGTAACCGTTACCCGGCTCTATACCCAGCTCCACCGGGCGGAGATCCCGACCCAAACGCTGTTCGAGGGAGCCTGCCTGCTGGTCGCCGGGGCCCTGCTGCTGACCCCCGGGTTCTTTACCGATGCCGTGGGCTTCGCCCTCCTCACGCCGCCCCTGCGACGCTGGGCCTACCGCCACCTCCGGCATCGGCTCTGGGTGCGCATGGATCCAATGGGTTCCGCCCCGGGCCCGGGCGGGGCCCGCGGACGCCGGACCGTAATCGAGGGCGAGTTTCATCGCCGGCCCCGGGATCCGGGGGACCGGCTTGACGAATAATGGTTTTCGCCCGTGAGCCGGTATTGACAACCGCCCACCAGCGATTACCATTAGCACTCGATAAAAGGGAGTGCTAACAACGCCCCGGCAGGCGGCCTCGGCGAGTGCCACCCTTTTTCGCTGATCATCCATTGCCCACCGAGCTGAGGAGGAATACCCATCATGAAGATCCGTCCGCTGCACGACCGGGTCGTCATCAAGCGCGTGGAGGAAGAGGAGGTCACCGAGTCCGGCCTCTACATCCCCGACACGGCCAAGGAGAAGCCCATCCAGGGCGACGTCGTCGCCGTCGGTGACGGCAAGCCCCTGGACAACGGGGAGAAGCGGCCCATGTCCGTCAAGGAGGGGGACCGGGTGCTGTTCGCCAAGTACGCCGGCACCGAGGTGGAGGCCGGCGGCGAGGAGTACCTGGTCATGCGCGAGGACGATCTCCTGGCCGTGGTCGACTAGCTTCCGCGCGATACACCGAACATCAATCCGTTGGTTACGAACCGAAGGGGTTAAACAGCCATGCCTGCGAAAGAGATTAGCTTCGGCGAGACCGCCCGTCACCGCATGCTGCGTGGCGTCGATCAGCTCGCCAACGCCGTCAAGGTCACCCTGGGCCCGAAGGGCCGCAACGTCGTTCTGGACAAGTCGTTCGGCTCGCCCACCATCACCAAGGATGGGATCTCCGTCGCCAAGGAGATCGAGCTGGAGGACAAGTTCGAGAACATGGGCGCGCAGATGGTGAAGGAGGTTTCCTCGCAGACCTCCGATGAGGCCGGCGACGGCACCACCACCGCCACCGTTCTCGCCCAGGACATCGTCGCCGAGGGCATCAAGTCGGTGGCCGCCGGCATGAGCCCGATGGAGCTCAAGCGCGGCATCGACGCCGCCGTGGAGAAGGTGGTCGCCGAGCTGGCCAACATGTCCCGGGATTGCTCCGAGGAGAAGGAGATCTCCCAGATCGGCGCCATCTCGGCCAACAACGACGAGGCCATCGGCCAGATCATCGCCGACGCCATGTCCAAGGTCGGCAAGGAAGGGGTGATCACCGTGGAGGAGGGATCTTCCCTGGAGAACTCCCTGGACGTGGTCGAGGGCATGCAGTTCGACCGCGGCTACGTCTCGCCCTACTTCTGCACCGACAACGAGCGGATGGTGGCCGAGCTGGACGAGCCCTACATCCTGCTCCACGACAAGAAGATCTCCAGCATGAAGGACCTTCTGCCCGTGCTGGAAGCGGTGGCCAAGCAGTCCAAGCCGCTCCTGCTCGTGGCCGAGGACATCGAGGGCGAGGCCCTGGCCACTCTGGTGGTCAACAACATGCGCGGCACCATCCGCGTCGCCGGGGTCAAGGCGCCCGGCTTCGGTGATCGGCGCAAGGCCATGCTGGAGGACATCGCCATCCTCACCGGCGGCCGGGTGATCTCCGAGGACGTCGGCGCCCAGCTGGAGAACGCCGGCCTCGAGGACCTGGGCCAGGCCAAGCGCGTCACCGTCGACAAGGACAACACCACCATCGTCGACGGCTACGGCAGCGATGCCGACATCCAGGCCCGGACCAAGCAGCTCCAGCAGCAGATCGAGGACGCCAACAGCGACTACGACCGCGAGAAGCTGCAGGAGCGGGTGGCCAAACTGGCCGGCGGCGTGGCGGTGATCAACGTCGGCGCTGCCACGGAGACCGAGATGAAGGAGAAGAAGGCCCGGGTCGAGGACGCCCTGCACGCGACCCGCGCGGCCGTGGAGGAGGGCATCGTCCCCGGCGGCGGTATCGCCATGCTGCGGGCCCGCAAGGCCCTCGACGACTTCAGCACCGGCAACCACGACCAGGACGCCGGCGTGGCCATCGTTCGTCGGGCGGTCGAGGAGCCCATGCGGATGATCGTCTCCAACGCCGGCGGTGAGGACTCGGTCGTGGTGAGCAAGGTGCTGGACAACGACAACACCAACTACGGGTTCAATTCCGGCACCGAGGAGTACGGGGACATGGTGGAGATGGGCGTCATCGATCCCACCAAGGTCACCCGGCTGGCCCTGCAGAACGCGGCCAGCATCGCCAGCCTCATGATCACCACCGAGGCCATGATCGCCGACAAGCCCGGCGAGGACGACGAAGGCGGCGGTGGCGCCGGCGACATGGGTGGCATGGGCGGCATGGGCATGATGTAGGCCCTCGCCGCCGCACCCTAGGGCGCATCGTCAATCGAAGAGGCCCCGCCGTTAAGGCGGGGCTTCTTTTCGTTCGGGATCGGGGCGGAAAAGGGCCCGGGGTCAAAGAAAAGGCCCCCAACCGAAGGAGGCTCAGCATGACCATCTGGGTGGACGCCGACGGCTGCCCCAATGCCGTCCGGGAGATCGTCCTGAAGGCCTCCCGGCGCACGGGGACCGGAGTGGTCCTGGTGGCCAATCGGGACCTGCCCCCGCCCAAGGCGCCCAACGCCTCCGTGGTCCGGGTACCGGCGGGCGCCGACGCGGCCGACCACTACATCGCGGAGAACCTCGAGACCGGGGACCTGGTGGTTACGGCGGACCTCCCCCTCGCCGCGGAGGTGGTAGAGCGCGGCGCCAAGGCGCTGTCGCCCCGGGGCGAGGAATACACCGCCGAGTCGGTGCGCCAGAAGCTGTCCATGCGGGATTTCATGGAAGAGATGCGGGGCGCCGGCCTGGCCGGAGGCGGACCGTCGCCGGAGTCCCACCGCGACCGTCAGGCCTTCGCCAACGCGCTGGATCGGTGGCTGACAAACCGTACCCCCTGGGGTTCGTAAGAATGGATTGGAATTAAAAGAAACCACCGGCTTGAGGAGAAAGGCCAAGCCGCCTCTTGGGCCGGGGGAAAACCCCCTCTCGGTCCAAGCGCCGGTGGAAGCCCACCCAAGCGACGTCGGGGTTGGGATTGGACTGCGTCGCTTGGGACGAGTCGGTTCCGGCCTGAGAAAGGCCGACCGACGGCAGGCCCGCCACCAGCGCCAAACCGGCCAGGCCCACGGCGAGGCCGGTGGCAGTTCCCCCTTTTTGCACAACATCCCCCTTTTTTCACCAGGTTCTGCCGTTGGTCGGCGGAAACAATGACAAAAGGGGTAACAAAGCCCATACAAACCCGTCAATAGCCTCCAGAGAAAAATTCAAAATATCCCCACAGTAGGGCATATAGGACAAAACAAGGCAGATGCCGAAAACTTTACACAATATAAGGAAGTTTTTGTAAAAAATAATGACAACATAGGAATATGGGATGCGATAAACCCGCGCTGGCCTGCCATATAAAGGCCGGAAAATGATGGGAAAGGGCCCAACTAGAGCAGGCGGTCGAAGATCTCGAAGGCCCTTTGCCAGTGCCGGGTCTCGGGATTCTTCACCTCGGGATCGAGGATGGGGAAGGTATGCGCTAGGCTGACGGCGATGCCGCCCACCATTTCGGGTAGCCGTTGCCGGGCCTTTTCGGTGAGGTCCAGATCCAGTGGGGGAAGCTCCGCGAGCTGCGCAAGGATGGGCCTTAATTCCAGCTCCACCTCGAGCTTCCGGAATTCCTGTATGCTTTCCTGGAGGCCTTTGGTAATCGGCAGGTCCCGGTCCTCGATCAGATCGCGTGCGTCGGCCTTCGCCCGAGCCTGGGCGGCCAGAAGGAGGTCGTGGACCTTGCGATCCAAAAACTCCGACAGCCGGCCCAGGTCGCTCTTATCCACGTCCAGCCCACCGGCCTTGCGGAAGAGCCGCTCGAACTTGGTCGCGCCCATCACCATTGGCACCACCTCCTTTCTTGATCCCCGTTACCGATTTGGGGAAGGGGTCTCGGTACCAGCGGTCCAAGTGCCTCCCCTCCCTATTTAAGGGCAGGGCCCGGACCGGCAAACCCCGGGAGCACCTCCTTGACCACCGCCCTGCCCGAGCGGATCGTCTGCCTCACCGAGGAGGCCACCGAGACCCTCTACCGTCTGGGTGAGCAACACCGGATCGTGGGGATCTCGGGCTTCACGGTACGTCCGCCGGAAGCCCGTCGGGACAAGCCCAAGGTCTCGGCGTTCACCAGCGCCAAAATGGATCGGATCCGGGAGCTGAAACCGGACCTGGTGCTCGCCTTCTCGGACATGCAGGCGGACATCGCCGCCGAGCTGGTCCGGGCGGGCTTGCCGGTCCACGTGTTCAACCAGCGCGACGTGGCGGGCATCTTCGCCATGATCCGGATGGTGGGCGCCATGGTGGGGGTGCAGGGCAAAGCCGATGTCTTGCTGGCCGAGCTTAAGGCGGGGCTGACCGGCGTTGCCGAGGCGGGCATCGATCTGCCCCGGCGACCCCGGGTCTACTTCGAGGAATGGGATGATCCTATGATCACCGGGATCGGGTGGGTCTCGGAGCTCATCGGGGTGGCCGGGGGGGAGGACTGCTTCGCCGATAGGGCCGGTGCCGCAGGGGCCCGGGACCGGATCGTCGCGGATCCGCAGGAGGTAGTCCGCCGAGCACCGGATATTATCGTCGGCTCCTGGTGCGGCAAGCGCTTCCGCCCGGAGCAGGTAGCCGCCCGGGAGGGCTGGCAAGCGATGCCCGCCGTCCGCGACGGCCATCTCTATGAGATCAAGTCGGCGGAGATTTTGCAGCCCGGCCCGGCTGCCCTTACCGACGGGCTCCGCCGGTTGCACGAGATCATCCGCCGATGGGCGGTGGGCGGGAGCGGGACCCGGTCTCCGCCACCCCTATGAACGGTTCATAGGGTTTCTACCCTGGGAGCCAAAGCCCAGCCATTCGGACCATTACAGGGATCGGTTATTGGATGAGCTTGGCGAGGCTGCGGAAGGCGTCGGTTCCGGCCCGGCGGAGCCATTCGAACAGCACGGATTCCACGTTGGCGACGACCACGCCTTCCCCCCGCAGGCGGTCCAGGGCGTTGGCCCGGTGGTCCGCCCGGCGGGAGCATACCCCGTCGGCCACCACGATGGGGGTATAGCCCGCCTCCCGGAGGTGTACCGCCGTTTGGAGGATGCAGACGTGGGCCTCCATGCCCGTCAGGACCACCTGGGGCCGATCGGCTTGTTCCAGGGGCTTTAGGAACCCCGGTTCGTCGCAGCAGGAGAAGCTGTCCTTGACCACCTTATGCGTTGCCGCGGGCAGGTAACCCTCGACTTCAGGGACGGTATGACCCAACCCCTTGGGGTATTGCTCGGTGGCGACCACCGGTACCTCGAGCTGGTCGGCGGCGCGCAGGAGCACCTGGATCCCGTCCAGGAGCTCCCGGCGAACATCTGGAGCCATGGCCGGAGCGAGCTTCTCCTGGACATCGATGACGGCGAGGGAAGAGGTTTCGGCGCGGGCCAGGGGCATGGGGCTTTCCTCTGCTGAAGGGATGGGGCGACCCAATCAAGTGGAAGGACCGGAATGGACCCAAGGATACCAGCCGGATGAGCGGTGCAAGCGCTATCGACCGGGCCCGCGAGGCGCTGTCCGGGGCCCCACGGGTAACCGTCCTTACCGGCTCGGGGGCCTCCGCCGAGAGCGGTGTTCCCACCTTCCGGGACGCGGCGGGCCTGTGGCAGCAGGTCCAGTTGGAGGACGTCGCCACCCCTGAAGGCTTCGCCGCCGCCGAGCCCAACCCGGCCCACCGGGCCCTGGCCGCCCTGGAGGACCGCGTAGGTCAGGTAAGCCTAATCACCCAGAACGTCGACGGGCTCCATCAGGCGGCCGGATCCGGCCGGGTCGTCGAGCTCCACGGCAGCCTTTGGGATCTGCGGTGCACCGGCTGCGGGACCACCCGGTCCGATCACCGGGTCCCGCTGCCCGAGGTTCCGCCGCGCTGTCCCGCCTGCGGCGAATGGCAGCGCCCCGGGGTGGTCTGGTTCGGCGAGGGCTTGCCGCCGGGGGCACTGGAGGAGGCCGCCCAAGCCGCCCGCGAGGCGGATGTCTTCCTGTCCGTGGGCACCGCGGCGGAGGTGGCGCCCGCGGGGAGCCTGCCCCTGCTAGCCCGACAGGCCGGGGCCTTCGTCGTCGAGATCAACCCCCAACCGAGCGCGGTGGCCGACGAGGTGGACCTGGCCCTGCGCGGCCCGGCCGGGGAGCTCCTCCCCCGCTTCGTCGCGGAGGTTGGCCCAGCAAGGTAGCACCGGGGGCCGACTACCCGGCCTGCTTTGTCTCACCCTCCGGTCGATCGCCAGCCTAGTGGGCCTCGTCCCAGTTGGCCCCCACCCCAATCTCCACCTCCAGCGGTACGCAGAGCTCGTCGTTGCCGGCCGTCATCAGCTCCGGCAGGGCTTGCCGGAGCCGGTCCAGCTCCTGCGGGTGGGCCTCGAAGACGAGCTCGTCGTGAACCTGCATCAGCATGCGGGTGGTCAGATCCTCTTCGGCGAGCCAGCGGTCCACCTCGATCATGGCTTGCTTGATGATGTCGGCGGCGGTCCCCTGCAGGGGCGCGTTGATCGCCTGGCGCTCGGCCCCGGCGCGCAGTCCCGGATTGCGGCTGTGGATGTCGGGGATGTAGAGCCGGCGCCCGCGCAGGGTCTCGACGTAGCCGGTTTCCCGGACCTGCTCGCGGATCCGGTCCATGTAGGCCCGCACCCCGGGATAGCGCTCGAAGTAGGCATCCACGTAGGCCTGGGCGTCCTCGGGGGCGATCTCGAGCTGCCGGGCGAGCCCGTAGGCCGACATGCCGTAGATGAGGCCGAAATTGATCGCCTTGGCCGCCCGGCGGGTGGCCGGGGTCACCTGGTCCGGATCCTGGACGCCGAAGACCTCGGCAGCGGTGGCGGCGTGGATGTCGGCGCCCTCGGCGAAGGCCTGGGTGAGGCCTTCGTCGCCGGAGAGATGGGCCATGAGCCGCAGCTCGATCTGGGAGTAGTCGGCGGCGACCATGACCCAATCCTCGGCCGGGACGAAGGCCTGGCGGATGCGACGGCCCTGCTCGGACCGCACCGGGATGTTCTGGAGGTTGGGCTCGGCCGAGGAAAGCCGGCCGGTGGCGGTGTTGGCCTGGTGGTAGTTGGTGTGGACCCTACCCGTGTCGGGATTGACCAGCTTGGGCAGGGCGTCGGTGTAGGTGGACTTGAGCTTGGCCAGGCCGCGATGCTCCAGGATCCGCGCCGGCAACGGGTAGTCCTCGGCGAGCTGGGAGAGCACATCCTCGGCGGTGCTCGGCGCCCCCTTGGGGGTACGCTTGGTCACGGGCAGGCCCTGCTCCTCGAACAGGATCTTCTGGATCTGCTGCGGGGAGTTGAGGTTGAACTCCCGGCCGGCAATGGCGTAGGCCTGCTCCTCGGCGCGATCCATCTGCTCCGCCAGCTCGGCGGATAGGCGCTCCAGCAGGTCGAGGTCCAAGCGCACCCCGGTACGCTCCATGCGCGCCAGGATGGGCATCAGGGGCAGCTCCAGGTCGCGGTAGATGGCCTCCAGGCGGGGCTCGGACGCCAGGGCGGGGCCCAGGTCCTCGTACAGGGCCAGGGTGATCTCGGCGTCCTCGCCCGCGTAGCCCACGGCCTCGGCCACCGACACCCGGTCGAAGGTCACCTGCTTGGCGCCCTTGCCAGCGATCTCGGTGTACTTGGTGGTGGTACGCCCCAGGCGCTCCCCGGCGAGGGTGTCCATGTCGTGGCTGTGGCGGGTGGGATTGAGGACGTAGCTCATCAGCATGGTGTCCTCGAAGGGCCCCGTCACCGACCAGCCGGCCCGGTGCAGCACCGAGAGGTCGTATTTCAGATTCTGCCCGATCTTGACGGCGTGCCCGGAGAGCGCCGGCGTCAGGGCCTCGCGCACCCGGTCCACCGGCAGCTGCTGGTCACTGCCGTCGCCGGTATGGCCCACGGGCACGTAGTAGGCCCGGCGAGCGTCGGCGGCGAAGGACAGCCCCACCAGCTCCGCCCGCACCGCGGAGAGGCTGGTGGTCTCGGTGTCGAGGGCGAAGCGCTCGGCCCCGCCGAGGCGCTCGGCCAGCTCCCGGAGCTCCTCGGCCCCGGTAACCGCCTCGTAGTCGGCCGAGGCGGCCTCGGGGTCGCCGACGTGGCCCAGGGCGCGCAGCAGGGAGGTGAACTCCAGCTCCTGGAACAAGGCCCGCAAGGTCTCGACGTCTTCCTCACTCCGGGCGAGCTCGTCCAAACCGCGGTCCAGTTCCAATGCCCGGCGAATGGTGGTGAGGTCCTTGTTGATCCGGAGCTGGTCGGCGTGCTCCCGGAGGCGCTCGCCCTGCTTGCCCCCGATCTCGTCGGCCTGCTCCAGCAGGGCCTCCAGGCTGCCGTACTGCTGCAGGAGCTTGGCGGCGGTCTTCTCGCCGATGCCGGGGACACCGGGGATGTTATCCACCGTATCGCCCACCAGGGCCAAAAAGTCCGGGATGGCTTCGGGATCCACGCCCCAACGCTGGCGCACGGCCTCCGGGTCGATCTCGCGATCCTTCATGGTGTCCAGCAGCCGGATATCGGGATCCACCAACTGGGCCATGTCCTTGTCGCCGGTGACGATCCGCACCTCCCGGCCGAGCCCCTCCGCCTGGGCGGCCAGGGTGCCGATGACGTCATCGGCCTCGACGCCCTCCACCACCAGGGTGGGGATGCCGAAGGCCTCCACCAGGCGCTGGATGTAGGGGAGCTGCTCGGCCAGGTCCTCCGGCATGGGGGGCCGGTTGGCCTTGTAGGCCGGGAAGATTTCGGCCCGGAAGGTGGGCCCGCGGGGATCAAAGACCACTCCCAGCTCCGCGGGATCAAAGTCCTGGACCAGCTTGAGCAGCATCTGGGCGAAGCCGAAGGCCGCCCCCGTGCTCATCCCGGATGCGCTGGAGAGGCTGGGCAGGGCGTGGTAGGCCCGGAAGACGTAGGAGCTGCCGTCCACCAGGAAGATCGAGGCTTTGCCGCTGCCGCCGCTTTGCCCGTCGCGCGCCATAGGCGGTATGCTCACTCCGTTGGTCCGGCTGGGGAGCCCCGCATCAACGGGGGGATGCCAGGGGCAACGGTACCACGACCACCCTGCGGCGTTGGCCCTCGCCCCTCTGAGGATCGCGTTTCAGGGATCCAGGACGGGAAAACCGGGTGCCCGCCCGGGGCCAACCGCGCGTAGAATGGGCCGAGAAACCGGAAAAAGGTCCATCGCCCCATGCCTTCTTGCCTTCCTCGCCTGATCGCCTCCACCCTGCTGGCCCTCTTCGTCGCCTTCCCGGCGCCCGGCCTCGCCCAGGAGACGGAGCGAATCCCTCCGGAACAGCGGATCGAGCCCCCGCAAGGGGGGGAGCCGGAGGTCACGGTGATCCAGAAGCCGGATGCCACCATCACCGAGTACCGTTCCGGAGGCCGAGTCTACATGGTGCGGGTGGATCCCGATTGGGGCCCGGCCTACTACCTCGTGGACGACAATGGAGACGGGACTCTGAACGACCGCATCGGTCCCCAGATCAGCGTCCCCCAATGGACCCTGTTCGAATGGTAGGGGTGGGCAAGGGGCCTATCCGCAATCTAGGAAGGGTCTAGGCGAGGCCATGTCGGTCTTCACCCCCATCACCGAGGACCAGCTGGAGGCCTTCCTGGCGAGCTACAGTCAGGTGGGCCGGCCTCAGGAGCTGGTCGGGATCTGTCAGGGGGTGGAGAACACCAACTATTTCCTGACCACCGACTGCGGCCACTACGTCCTGACCCTCTTTGAGCGGGTGCCGGAGCGCGATCTCCCTTTTGTCCTGCGGTTCATGGCCTTCCTGGCCGAAGACCGGCTCCCGGTTCCCCGCCCCATTCCCAACGATGGCGGCGATTACCTGGGCGTCCTCGCGGGCAAGCAGGCCGCCATCGTCACCAAGCTCCCGGGGCGGACGATCTACCATCCGGGGGTGGAGCACTGCGCCGCGGTAGGAACGGTTCTGGGCCGAATGCACCGCACGGGGCAGCGGTTCCCCGACCACCGGCCCAATCCCCGGGGGCCCACCTGGTGGCAGGACACGGCGGAGGCCTTGGACGCCCAGGTTGCCCCCGACGAGCGCCGGCTCATCCAGGACGAGACCATCTACCAGTACCACAACCGGCGGGTGGACCTTCCCCGGGGCGTGATCCACGCCGACCTGTTCCATGACAACGCCCTGTTCGAAGAGGGCGAGCTCACCGGGATCATCGATTTCTACTACGCCTGTACCGACGTCCTGGCCTATGACCTGGCCATCGTGGCCAACGACTGGTGCATCCACTCGGACGGCACCCTCAACCCCTATCGCGCCCGGGCCCTGCTGCACCACTACCACGCCGAGCGGCCCCTGACCCGCAACGAGGAAGCCCTCTGGCCGATCATGCTGCGCGGCGCCGCTCTGCGGTTCTGGCTCTCGCGGCTCTGGGACTACCACAACCCTCGGGGGGGGGAGCTCACCACCACCAAGGACCCGGAGCACTTCCGGGCGATCCTGGAGGCCCGGCGCGACCTTCCGGGCAACGCCTGGGTGGGCTGGCCCGAGACCGTCGCCGGCTAGTCATTCCAGGCGCTCCAACCCGGCGTACTCGGTAATCAGCCACTTCTCCTCGTCCAGCTCCCGGAAGTAGACCCGCACCCGCCCCTTTGGCCCGGCCCCGTCGCAGGCCATGACCACCCCGGCCCCGAACCGCGGGTGGCGTACCCCCGAACCGGGCGGGAAGGCCGGGCTCTCCCGTCCCGAAGGCGGACGGGCCCCCACCGGTCCCGCCCCGGGATGGCCGAGGCCCGACTCGTGGACCGTGGGCTTGGGCGTGCGATCCTCCAAGCGCTGCGGCTGGATCTCCTCCACGAAGCGGGAGGGCGGATTGGTCTGCTCCCGGCCGTGGAGGCGGCGCCGGCGGGCCATGGTCAGCACCAGCTCCTCCATGGCCCGGGTCATGCCCACGTAGCAGAGGCGGCGCTCCTCCTCCAGGGCCGTCTCGTCCTCCAGCACCCGGAAGTGGGGGAACAGCCCCTCCTCCATCCCCGTCAGGAAGACCTTGGGGAACTCCAGACCCTTGGCGGCGTGCAGGGACATGAGCTGAACCGCGTCTTCGTCCGGATCGGCCCGGCCCTCCCCGGCCTCCAGGGCGGTATGGGAGAGGAAGGCCGACAGCGGGTCCTCGTCCTCGCCCGCTTCCTCTTCCGCGAACTGGCCCGCCGCGTTGACCAGCTCCTCCAGGTTCTCCACCCGGTTCTCGGCGTCGGCATCGCCCTTGCTCGCCCAGGCCTCGGCCAGCCCCGATCGGCGCAGGACCCGCTCCACCAAATCCCCCAGGGCACGGGTATGGGAGGACTCCCGCAGCTCGTCGAGAAGGCCCAGGAACCCTTCCAGTCCGGTGCGCGCCTTGCCCCGAAGCCGCCCTTCCGCCAGGGCCGTCTGGGCGCCTTGCCAGAGGGAGCCACCGCCGGCCGCGCTGCGCACCGCAGCCAGCGACTTTTCGCCCACCCCCCGGGTGGGGGTGTTCACCGCCCGGTCGAAGCTGGCGTCGTCGTGCGGATTGCGCAGGAGCCGCAGGTAGGCCAGGGCGTCCTTGATCTCGGCGCGCTCGAAGAAGCGCATCCCGCCGTACACGCGGTAGGGCAGGCCCGCCCCCATCAGTGCCTCCTCGAACTGCCGGGACTGGGCGTGGGAGCGATACAGCACGGCGCACTCGGACCGGGCCCGGCCCGATTCCACCCAGCTCTGGATCTCACCGACAACGAACTGGGCCTCCTCCCGCTCGGTCGGGGCCGCCATCCAGGCTGGGCGGGGGCCTTCCTCCTGGGCGGTCCAGAGCTCCTTGCCGAGCCGGCCGCTGTTGTGCCGGATGACGTCGTTGGCCGCGGCCAGGATGGGCTGGGTGGATCGGTAGTTGCGCTCCAGGCGCACCACCCGGCAGTCGGGGTAGTGGCGGCTGAAGTCCAGGACGTGATCGACCCGGGCCCCGCGCCAGCCGTAGATGGACTGGTCGTCGTCGCCCACGGCGAACAGGTCGTGGCCGTCGGCGATCAGGGCCCGCAGCCACAGATGCTGGATGCGGTTGGTGTCCTGAAGCTCGTCCACCAGCACATGGCGAAACCGCCAGCGGTAGTGGGCGGCCACTTCGGGATCCTTGCGGAACAGCTCCAGGCAGCGCAGGAGCAGGTCCCCGAAGTCCACCAGGCCCGACTGATGAAGCGCGGCCTGATACCGGCGGTAGAGGGCGATCAGGGTGGCATCGTTCTCGCCGTCCTCGGCTTCCGCCGGGGTCCGGCCGTCCTCCTTGAAGGCGTTGATTGCCCCCTGGACACGGCGGGTGTCGTAGACCTTCTCGTCGACCCCGGCCTCCCGGATGATCCGGCGGACCATGCGCTTCTGGTCCTCGGCGTCGAGGATCTGGAAGTCGGCGGGCAGGTCCAGGGTGGTGTGATGGGCGCGCAGGATGCGGTGGCAGAGGCCGTGAAAGGTCCCGATCCAAAGCCCTGACACGCTGATCCCCAGCAGGTCCTCCACCCGCTCGCGCATCTCGCGGGCCGCCTTGTTGGTGAAGGTCACGGCCAGGATGGATCCGGGAGGCTCGCCCAGATGACCCACGAGGTAGGCGATGCGGTGGGTCAGCACCCGGGTCTTGCCGCTACCGGCCCCGGCCAGCACCAGGCTGGGCCCGGGCGGCAGCGACACCGCCTCCTGCTGCTGCTCGTTCAGGCCGTCGAAGGGTGGGGGTAGGTGGCTCATGCAACGCTCCGGGCAAGGAAGGTAAGGCCCGCTGATGGGCCCCGAGCTGGGGCCGGGCCAGGGTAAACCATTCGAGGGCTACGCTCAGGCAGCGGATTACTTGGGCAGGGAGGCCTCCTTGGGGGCCTCCCCGTTGCGGTGCTCCCGGAGCTGCTCCATGCAGGCTTGGATCACGTCGGTCTGATACACCAGCCCCACCAGCATGTGGGCGTCCCGGGGGGAGCGAACGGGATAGCCCTCCAGCCCGTAGGAGGCCATCAGGTCCATGGCCTTGACCGCCCGGTCCCCGGGGAACAGGGGACGGAGCTCCTCTTCCCGATAGAGATAGGGGGAGAGATCGATGCAACCATCGTCGTCCGGCGTGGCCACACCCGCCCGAAGCAGGCCATTGAGATCCAGGATCCCCACCAGCTCCGAATCCTGGAAGACCGGAAAGATCACCTGCAAACCGGAATCCGACTGGGCCTCCCGCAGCTCCTCCGGATCCACCCGGGGCGGCAGGATTCGATATTGGCCGATCATGACCTCGTTCACGGGCACCGTGCACTTCTGGCCGGCCTCCGGCAGGGATGGCTCGGACAGCTCCCGCAGGTGCAGGGTCCAGGCGAAAATGGCCTCCGCCTTGAACCAGTCCCGCGAGGTCACCGCCGCCGTGACCGTGGCCAGCATGACCGGCAGGATCACCGCTGGCTGCTGGGTCAGCTCGAACACCGCCACGATGGCGCTAAACGGTGCGTTGAGCACCGACGCCATGCCCGCCGCCATGCCCACGATCGCGAAGCTGGCCGGATCCTCGATGGCGATCGGGAATAGCCACTCGGTGGCCCCGGCCGCAATTGCCCCCAGGAGAGCCCCCATGAACAGGGCGGGGCCGATGGCCCCTCCCCCACGGGACTGGGTGCCCAGGCTGATGGCGGTGGCGGCCAGCTTGGCCGCGAGCAACCCGGTCAGGAAGCCGACAGAAAGGGAGCCAGCGAATACCGCGGACAAGGCATCGTAGCTTACCCCCATGACCTCGGGCAGGAAGACCGCCAGGCTCCCAACACCCAGCCCGCCCACGCCAGGAAGGGCCCAGCCGGGGATCCGCACCCACTGACTGGCCCGGTGGATGGTCTCGACTCCCCGAATGAGGAGGAACGCGACCAAGGCCGCCCCCAGGCCGATGACCCAATCCAGGGGCAAAAACCAGAAGGAGTGGACCGTCACATCGGGGAGCTGCAGGAAGACCTCGCGGCCGCCTGGCAGATTGGCGGCAATCACCGTGGCGATCACGGCGCTTACCACGACCGGGGCGAACAGCACCAAGGAGTACTCGCCGAGGATGACCTCCAGGGCGAAGACCACACCGGCCAGGGGGACGTCCAGGGCCCCGGCAAAGGCCCCGGCAGCCCCCGCCGCCACGAGGATCCGGAGATGGTCGGGATCGACCCCGGCGCGTTGGCCGATCAGGGAGCCGACCGCCGCCCCCATGTGGACGGAGGGGCCCTCCCGCCCCACCGAATGCCCCGAGCCAATGGCCAGGATCCCGAACAGGAACTGGGCGACCGCGCTGCGCGCCCCAAGCTGGCTGGCGCCGTAGGCCACCCGCTCCAGGACACGGCTGACCCCGACATCGGCGTTGCGGGGAAAGACCCACTTGACCAGGAGGCCAACGGCCAATCCCCCGAACATCGGCAAGACCAAGCGAAACTGCCACGGGATCCCGGCGAAACCCTGCCCCAGGGTGAACCAATGGGAGGCCTCCGCGATGGCCACCCGGAAGCCCAGCACCACGGCGCCGGCGAGGACCCCGATGAACACCCCCAGCACCATGAGCCGGAGGCTCCAGTGCTGGGTCCAGATCCGCAGTAGCCGAGGGAGATCCATGCTTGGTAGGGCGGTGATCCTTTGTTGCGGGGCTGTCGACTGCCCCTATATGGCTATTCCACTGTGACCGACTTCGCCAGGTTGCGGGGCTGGTCCACGTCGGTGCCCTTGAGGACCGCCGTGTGGTAGGCCAGCAGCTGCAACGGCAGGGTGTAGACCACCGGGGCCAGCAGCTCGCCCGGGTCGGGGAGCTCCAGGACCTCCAGGCCCGCGCCTTCCTCGGGCCCTTGGCCGGGCTCGGTCAGCACCACGATGTCGCCGCCCCGGGCCCGGACCTCCTCCAGGTTGGACAGGACCTTGCCCAAAAGCTGGTTGTTCGGGGCCAGGACGAAGACCGGCATGGTCTCGTCCACCAGGGCCAGGGGGCCGTGCTTGAGCTCACCGGCCGGATAGCCCTCGGCATGGATGTAGCTTATCTCCTTGAGCTTGAGGGCTCCTTCCAGGGCAATGGGGTAGTAGGGCCCACGCCCCAGGAACAGCGCGTGCTCCTGGTTCATCAACTGGGCAGCGCGCTGCCGCATGGCCGGTTCCAGCTCCAGGATCCGTTGCAGCCGGCCGGGAAGGCGGCGGAGCTCCTCCCGCCAGGTGTCCGAATCCTTCCAGGAAGTGCCCCGCTGCTCCCGGCTGGCGGCGGCACAAAGGAGGGCGAGCACGGTTAGCTGCGTGGTAAAGGCCTTGGTGGAGGCCACCCCGATCTCGGGACCGGCCTCGGTATAGACCGTTGTATCGGCCTCCTGGGCCAGGGAGCTCTCCCGCACGTTGCAGATGGCAATGAGCGGACCAGCTCCCCGGCGACGCACGTCCTGGGCCGCCGCCAAGGTATCGGCGGTCTCCCCGCTCTGGGAGATGGCGATGACCACGGTCTCGGGCCGCAGGACCGGCTCCCGGTAGCGGAACTCCGAGGCGATCTCCACGGTGGTGGCCACACCGGCGTGGGCCTCCAGCCAGTAACGCCCCACCAGGGCGGCATGGTAGCTGGTGCCACAGGCCAGGATGAGCACGCCCCGGACACCGGACCAGGTCTCGGATAGGTTCGGGGCCAGGTCCTCGAAGCCCCAATCGGTTCGGTCCAGCCGTCCCTCCAGGGTCTCGGCCACCCCCGTCGGCTGCTCGAAGATCTCCTTCTGCATGAAGTGGCGGTACGGCCCCCTTTCCACCTGATCGGTCCGGATGTGGCTCGTGCGCACGGGGCGATCCTGGGGGACCCCGTCGAGATCCGTGACGGTGAAGCCCTCCCCGGTCAGCTCCGCGAAGTCGCCATCGGCGAGGTCGACGAGCTCCTGGGTCACCGGGACCAGGGCGGCGGCGTCCGAGGCCAGGAAGTGCTCGCCGACGCCCACGCCCAGCAGCAACGGGCTCCCACGGCGGGCCCCGAGGATGCGCCCGGGGTGCTCGGCGTCCACCGCGGCCAAGGCGAAGGCCCCCTGGAGCCGACGCCCTACCCGGCGAAGGGCCTCCAGGGGCTCCGCACCCGCGACCAGCTCCCGGTGCAACAGGCAGGGGATGGTTTCCGAGTCGGTGTCCGACACGAGCCGGTAGCCGTCGGCCTCGAGCTCCGCGCGAAGCTCGGCATGGTTCTCGATGATCCCGTTGTGGACCACCGCCACCCGGTCCGCCGCGGTATGGGGGTGGGCATTCTCCTCGCTGGGGCCGCCGTGGGTGGCCCAGCGGGTGTGGCCAATGGCGGTGCCGCCCGCCAGGTCAATGGCCAGGGCCTCGTCCTCCAGGGCGGCCACCTTTCCGCGGCGCCGGATCCGGGTTAGCTGGCCACCGACGGCGACCGCGAGGCCGGCGCTGTCGTAGCCCCGATACTCCAGCCGGGACAGACCCTCCAGCAGGACCGGCACCATGTTACGCTCACCGACTCCGCCGATGATGCCGCACATCAGTCCTTATCCCCGCTTTCGCGATCTTCACTTTCCCGATCCCCGCTTTCTTGATCATGGTCGGCCCGGTGCTCCCGATCCTCCGGGCGCTTCCAATCGCTGCGGGTGAACTGCCGGCTCCGGCACACGGTCAGGGCATGGGCCGGGGCGTCCCGGCTGATGGTGGAACCGGCGCCGATGGTGGCGCCCTCCCCCACCGTTACCGGCGCCACCAATTGGACCGCCGAGCCGATGAAGGCCCCCGCCCCGATAGTGGTCTTGTGCTTGCGGTGGCCGTCGTAGTTGCAAGTGATGGTACCGGCCCCCAGATTGGCCCCCGGCCCCACCTCGGCGTCCCCGACGTAGGTGAGGTGGTTAGCCTTGACGCCTTTGCCGAGGCGGGCCTTCTTGGTCTCCACGAAATTGCCCACACGGGCCCCTTCCTCCAGGACCGATTCCCCTCGCAGCCGGGCGAAGGGGCCCACCTCCGCACCGGGCCCCACGTCCGCCCCGTCCAGGTGGCTGTGGCCGTGGATACGGGCCCCGGAGCCCAGGCGGGTGTCGCGTAGGTAACACCCGGGCCCGATGTGGACGTCTTCGGCCAGCTCCACCTCGCCTTCGAACTGGCACCCGGGGTCCACCACGGCGTCGGGGGCGGGATGGACGGTGCCGTAGACCGCGGTCCGGGCGGGATCCCGCAGGGTCACTCCGCCCGCCATTAAGGCCTGGGCAGCCCGGCGCTGGAAGGCCGCCTCGGCGACCGCCAGCTGGGCCCGGTCGTTGATGCCGAGGGCCTCGGCCGGATCCGGAAGAGGGAATCCCGCCACCCCGGCCTCGTCCGCGGCCATGGCCACAATGTCGGTGAGGTAGTACTCGCCCTGGGCGTTGTCGTCCGAGAGGCGCTCCAGCCAGGGGCCGAGCCTGGGCCCGCGCGCAGCCAGGATGCCGGTGAAGACCTCCCCGATGCCGCGCTCCGCGGCGCTCGCGTCCTTCTCTTCGCGGATTCCGGCGATGCCTCCGGCGCTCTCCCGCAGGATCCGCCCGTAGCCCGACGGGTCATCAAGGTGGGCCGTAAGCAGGACGAGCCCCGCCCGGCTTTCGCCTAGACTTCCCCACCACCGTTGCAGGGTTTCCCCGCACAGGAGGGGAACGTCGCCGTTCAAGACCATCACCCAGTCACTGCGGGCGAAGTCCGGACCGGCGCGGCGCACCGCGTCGCCGGTGCCGACCTGCTCCGGCTGCTCGACGAAGGCCACGGGGGCGTACGCGAAGGCCTCTCGGACAGACTCCGCTCCGTGGCCGATGACCACCCGGATCGCCGAGGGCTCGAGCGCCTGCGCCGCCTCCAGGACGTGGGCCAGTATGGGCCGGCCCCCCAGGGTATGCAGGACCTTGGGCCAGTGGGAGCGCATGCGCGTGCCGGCCCCGGCGGCGAGCACAACGACTTCGAGATCCATAGGAGGAGCCTACCAAAAGGAAGGGGGCGGCCCGGTAGGCCGCCCCCGAACGGATGCTTCATCCAGGCTGTCGCTAGAGGGGCCGGGCATGGGAATCCCTAGGCCCGCTCCCGGTGACGCCGGTATATCCGAAGCCGGGCAGTGGCCTCGGCCAGCTCGGCCTTGGCCCGGGCGAGCTCCATGTCCGAAGTCTGCTCCTCCAGGGCCTTCTCCGCTCGGCGCTTGGCGGCTTCCGCCTCGGCGGCATCGATATCCGGGGCCCGCTCTGCGGTGTCCGCCAGGATGGTCACCACCGAGGGCTGGACCTCCAGGAAGCCCCCCGAAACGAAAAGCACCTCTTCCTCCCGGCCCTCGTGCTGGATCCGGACCTCGCCCGGCAAAAGCCGGGTAACCAGGGGCGAGTGGCCCGGCATGATGCCGACCTCCCCCATCTCTGCGGGGGCGACGACCATCTCGCTCTGGCCCGAGTAGATCTCCCGGTCGGCGCTGACCACATCGACGTGGATGGTCATTCCCATAGAGCCTCTTTCTCCCTAGGCGGCCTTCGGCCCGCAACGGGCCAATCGGGGGCTAGCTGGCCTTCTTCAGGCTCTCGCCCTTCTCTTCGGCCTCGTCGATGGTTCCGACCATGTAAAAGGCCTGCTCCGGGAGGTGGTCGTATTCCCCGTCCACGATCCCCTTGAAGCCGCGGATGGTCTCCTGCAGCGACACGAACTTGCCGGACATGCCGGTGAACACCTCGGCCACGAAGAAGGGCTGGGACAGGAAGCGCTGGATCTTCCGGGCCCGGTTCACGGTGAGCTTGTCCTCCTCGGACAGCTCGTCCATGCCCAGGATCGCAATGATGTCCTGGAGCTCCTTGTAGCGCTGCAGGACCTGCTGAACGCGGCGGGCGGTTTCGTAGTGATCCTGGCCAATGACCTGGGGGTCGAGCTGGCGGCTGGTGGAATCCAGCGGGTCCACCGCCGGATAGATGCCCAGCTCGGCGATGGAGCGGGCCAGCACCACGGTGGCGTCCAGGTGGGCGAAGGTGGTGGCCGGGGCCGGGTCCGTCAGGTCGTCGGCCGGCACGTAGACGGCCTGGACCGAGGTGATTGAGCCAGTCTTGGTGGTAGTGATCCGCTCCTGCAACACCCCCATCTCCTCCGCCAGGGTGGGCTGGTAGCCCACCGCCGAGGGCATCCGGCCCAGCAGGGCGGAAACCTCGTTGCCGGCCAGGGAGTAGCGGTAGATGTTGTCGATGAACATCAGCACATCGCGGCCCTCGTCGCGGAACTTCTCCGCCAGGCTCAGGCCGGTGAGGGCCACCCGCAGGCGGTTCCCGGGCGGCTCGTTCATCTGCCCGTAGACCAGGGAGACCTTATCGAGGACCTCCGACTCCTTCATCTCGTAGTAGAAGTCGTTGCCCTCCCGGGTGCGCTCGCCGACCCCGGCGAAGACGGAATAGCCGGAGTGCTCGATGGCGATGTTCCGGATCAGCTCCATCATGTTCACGGTCTTGCCCACGCCGGCGCCGCCGAACAGGCCGACCTTGCCGCCCCGGGCGAAGGGGCACATGAGGTCGATCACCTTGATCCCGGTCTCCAGGATCTCCGAGGTGGCCGACAGGTCCTCGTAGTCCGGTGGCTTCTGATGGATGGGGGCGGTCTCCTCGCGGGAGATGGGCCCGGCCTCGTCGATGGGGTTGCCCAGCACATCCATCATCCGCCCCAGGGTGTTGGCTCCCACCGGCACCGTGATGGGGGCCCCAGTGCGCTTTACGTCCACGCCCCGCTTGAGGCCGTCGGTGGTGCCCATGGCGATGCAGCGGACGGTACCGTCGCCGGTGTGCTGCTGAACCTCCAGTACCAGCTCGCCGTCCACCAGCTCCAGGGCCTCGTAGACCTCGGGCATCTCGCCCGTCTCGAAGTCCACGTCCACCACCGGGCCGATGATCTGGACGACCTTGCCAGTTCCCGTGGATTCACTCATTTGCGTGCCCGTTTCCTAAGGTTTCCGAAGTTCGGCCGCAGGCCCCTCTGGTCGTCCCCTCCGGGGATGGCCCCCGAAAGGGGCTACCGGGTTACTCCTCCAGGGCCGCCGCGCCGGAGGTAATCTCGGCCAGCTCGGCGGTGATCGCCGCCTGCCGCGCCTTGTTGTAGGAGAGCTTGAGATCCTCGATGAGCTCCTCGGCGTTGTCCGAAGCGCTCTTCATGGCCACCATCCGGGCCGCCTGTTCCGAGGCGATGTTCTCCACCAGGCCGTGATAAACCAGGGACTCCACGTAGCGCTCCATGAGCCCGTCGATAACCTCCTGGGGCTCCGGCTCGTAGATGTAGTCCCAGTGGAGCTCCGCCGGCTCGGTGATCTCGGTGATGGGTAGGATCTGCTCCGTTTCCACGTTCTGAGTCATGGTGTTCACAAAGCGGTTGTACACCAGGTAGACCCGGTCCAGCTGCCCTTCCATAAAGGCGTCCATCACCACCTTGACCGTGCCGGCGATGTCGGTGACCTCAGGGGCGTCCCCCAGATCCGAGACCTCGGCCATGATGTCCACTCCGATCCGGTTCAACAACGGCAGGCTCTTGCGCCCGATGGCGGCTACCCGGTAGCTGACCCCCTGGGACTGGAGCTCTTCCATCAGGTTCAGGGCCCGGCGCATGGCGTTGGTGTTGAGGCCCCCGCACAGCCCGCGATCCGAGGTGATGATGAGGATCCCGGCCGTTTCGGTCTGCCGCTCCTCCAAAAACGAGTGGGTGTACTCCGGGTGGGCCTTGCCGATGTGGCCGATCACCTGGCGCATCTTCTCGGCGTAGGGCCGCGTGGCGTGCATGCGGGCCTCGGCCTTGCGCATCTTGGAGGCCGCGACCATCTCCATCGCCGAAGTGATCTTCTTCGTGTTCTCGATGGAGCCGATCTGCTTCTTGATGTCCTTGGAGCTCGGCATTCCGCTCTCCTGACGGGAGCCCGCCTAGTAGGCGTGCTTCTCCTTGAAGTCCTTGAGGGCGGCGTGGAGGCCTTCCTGGATCTCGTCGGTGAGCTTGAGCTCGCTGGCGATCTTATCCATAAGGTCCTTCTGCTGCGAGTGCATGTACTCGTGCAGCGCCTTCTCCAGCTCGGTGACGCGCTCCACCTCGACGTCGTCCAGGTAGCCCTCATTGGCGGTGAACAGGGAGACGGCCATCTCGGGCACCGACAGGGGCTGGTACTGGCCCTGCTTCATGAGCTCGGTCACCCGCTTGCCGCGCTCGATCTGGCTGCGGGTGGCCTCGTCCAGATCGGAGGCGAACTGGGCGAAGGCCGCCAGCTCCCGGTACTGGGCCAGGTCGGTGCGGATGCCGCCAGCCAGCTTCTTGATGATCCCCGTCTGGGCGGAGCCACCCACCCGAGAGACCGACAATCCGGCATTGATGGCGGGCCGGATGCCCGAGTTGAACAGATCCGATTCCAAATAGATCTGACCGTCGGTAATGGAGATGACGTTGGTGGGCACGAAGGCGGAGACGTCTCCGGCTTGGGTCTCGATGATGGGTAGGCCGGTGAGGGAGCCGCCTTGACCCTTGATCTCGCCACCGGTCTTCTCTTCCACGTAATCGCCGGTCACCCGGGCGGCGCGCTCCAGCAACCGGCTATGGAGGTAGAAGATGTCACCGGGGTAGGCCTCACGGCCCGGGGGCCGGCGCAAGAGCAGGGAGACCTGTCGGTAGGCCCAGGCCTGCTTGGTGAGGTCGTCGTAGACGATCATGGCGTCCTGGCCCCGGTCGCGGAAGTACTCGCCCATGGAGCACCCGGCGTAGGGGGCGATGTACTGCAGGGTCGCCGATTCCGAGGCGTTGGCGGCGACCACGATGGTGTGGTCCATGGCGCCTTCCTCTTCCAGCTTGGCCACCACCTGGGCCACCGAGGAGGCCTTCTGGCCCACCGCCACGTAGATGCAGGTAACGCCCGTGTTCTTCTGGTTGATGATGGTGTCCACCGCCACCGCCGTTTTGCCGGTCTGGCGGTCGCCGATGATCAGCTCGCGCTGGCCCCGGCCGATAGGGACCATGGAGTCCAGCGCCTTGATGCCCGTCTGCAGGGGCTGATCCACGCTCTGGCGGGCGATCACGCCGGGGGCGATCTTCTCGATGGGCTCGGAGCCCTGAGCCTCGATGGGGCCCTTGCCGTCGATGGGCTGGCCCAGCGGATTGACCACCCGGCCGACCAGGCCCTCGCCCACGGGGACCTCCATGATGCGGCCGGTGGCCTTTACCGTGTCGCCCTCGCGGATGTGGGTGTAGTCCCCCAGCACCACGCCGCCTACGGCGTCGCGCTCGAGGTTCAGGGCCATGCCGAAGGTGTTGTTGGGGAACTCCAGCATCTCCCCCTGCATGACGTCCTCGATGCCGTGGGCCTTGATGATGCCGTCCTGGACGGCCACCACGGTGCCCTGGCTGCGGGCCTCGAGATCCTGCTCGAAGCCCTCGATCTGCTTGCGGATCAGATCGCTGATCTCGGAGGTGCTCAGTTGGACCATCGATTCGCTCTCCTCGCGGCCGGCCGGGGCCCTTCCCCCTGGAGTGGCCCGTACCGTTTAGGCTTGCAAATGGTTGCGGAGCTGCTCCAGCCCACCCCGCACGGAGCCGTCGATCACCAGATCCCCCGCCCGAATTACCATCCCCCCCAACAGGGACTCATCCACTTCCGTGTCCAGGGTCACCTCCTGACCGAACCGCTCCTTCAGGCGGGAGATGACGGTTGCCTGCTGCTCCTCGGAGAGGGGGACCGCCGAGGTGACAACGGCGTGGATCTCGCCTTCGGCCTCCCGGCGAAGCTCGCGAAAGATCTCATAGATGTCCGGGAGGTAGGTTACCCGGTCGTTGGCGAACAGGGTGTCCAGGAAGCGGTCGGCTTCCTTGCCCAGCTGGTCCCCTGCGACCTCCCGGAAGACCTTCGCCTGGCGCTCCTGGGCAACCCGGGGGTCCCCCAGGAGACGCTCCATCCCCTCGTCGGAGGCGATCCGCGCCATCAGGGAAAGGGTCTGCTCCCACTGCGCCAGCTCCCCCCGGTCCTGGGCCAGCTCGAAGACCGCCTCGGCGTAGGGGCGCGCGATGGTGTGGGCGTCGGCCATGGATGCCTCCCTACAGCCGGTTCACGAGCCGGTCGAGGACTTCGGAATGGGCCTTCTCGTCGATCTCTCGCTCGAGGATCTTCTCGGCCCCTTCCACCGCCAGGTCGGCCACCTGCTGCTTGAGCTCCTCGCGCGCCCGGTTCTTTTCCTGCTCGGCCTCCTCCCGGGCGTTAGCCAGGATCCGGTCCGCCTCCTGACGAGCCTGGCTGGTGGCCTCTTCCCGGATCTCGTTGGCCCGGCGTTCGGCGGCGGACACCATCTCCTGCGCCTTTTCCTTGGCTTCGGCGATCGTCTCCTGGGCCCGCTTCTCGGCGAGCTCCTGTTCCTTTTGCCCTTTCTCGGCCGCCTCCAGACCTTCCTCGATCCGCTGCTTGCGGTTGGCCATGGCGGCATGGACGGGGGCGTAGACGTAGCGCTGGAACAGCCAGATGAAGACCACGAAGGTAATGGCCTGGCCGATCAGCGTGAGGTTCAAGTTCAAGGCGTTTCCCCTCTGCTTACTCCCGTTGGAGCGGCCTTCCCCACGGTCGGCCGCTCAATCGCGCTTCCTACAGGAACGGGTTGGCGAAGACGAACCACAGCGCCAGGGCCAGGACGATGAACGGGAACGACTCCATCAGACCGGCAAAGATGAAGGTATTCGTCAGGAGCTGGGGCCGCATCTCCGGCTGACGGGCGATGCCTTCCAGGGCCTTGGCGGTGATCATGCCCCAGCCCAGGGCCGAGCCCAGGCCGGCGGCGCCCAGGATAATGCCGACAGCGATCGCGGTTGCCGCGGTGATCAGGGTGGCGGGTTCCATCGGTTCCTCCTGCGGTTACGGGTTCGGTTGAACGGTTCAGCCTGGGCCGTGCCCTAGGGGCTGCCTCAGTGCTCCGAGGAAACGGCCATGGCCAGATAGACGATGGACAGGATCATGAAGATGAAGGCCTGGAGCACGATCACCAGTAAATGGAGCAGCGTCCACGGGAGGCCGCCGAGCCAGTGGAGCCACCACGGGATGAGGAAGGCGATCAGCAGGTAGATGAGCTCCCCGGCGAACAGATTGCCGAACAGTCGCAGGCCCAGGGAGAGGGGCTTGGCCAGCTCCTCCACCGTCTTCATCACGATGTTGATGGGAAACAGGAACTTCCCGAAGGGGTGGGTGAGGAACTCCAGGGCGAACTCCGTGCCCTTCGTCTTGAAGCTGTAGAACATGGTCAGCAGGAAGATGACCAGGGCCATGCCCATGGGTACGTTGACATCGGCGGTCGCCACCGCCCGGAAGCTATCCGCCCCCAGCGACTCCGCAATCCCCGGGACGAGGTCCACGGGGACGATGTCGAAGAAGTTCATCAGGAAGATCCAGAGGAATACGGTAATGGCGATGGGGGCGACGATGGGGTTGTGACCGGGGAAGTTGTCGTCGACGTTCTTGTTCACGAACTCGACGATCATCTCCATGAAGTTCTGGATGCCGTCGGGAGCCCCTTCTGTGATCCGGCCCTGGAGGAACCGCCCGAACAGGACGACCGCAAGCCCCGTCGCGATCGACATGATCATGGTGTCGAGGTTGACGGCCAGGAAGCCCTCGCCAAAGGTCCAATTGGTGAGGTGGTGCTCGATGTAGCCGCCATGGCCGCCGCCTTCGGCGGCCTGGGCCCCGTCGGTAGCCGCCCGGGCCATGCCGACGATGAACTCGGTCCCCGTATCCACGGTCCGCTCCCTGTTCCCGCGTTACTGGGTTTGGTGGCCTTCCGAAGAGGGAGCCCCGTACAGGCGGGCCGCCTCAATGAAGCTGACAATATGGGCCAGGACCAGGGCCAGAATGACCCCGCCGACGTGCAGCTCAAGGCCCTCGGCCGCGATCCCGATGGCCAAGCCGACCACCAGGAAGCGCTGGATCGCCCCCCGGTACAGGCAAGCCGCCCCCCCTTGCTGGCCTCGCTCTGCGGCCCCCAGGAGACTCGCCGCCAGCATGGCCGCCAGCAGAACCGCGAGGCCTCCCCCGTAGGCCAAGCCCAGGGCCCAGTCGGGCTGGCCCGACCAAGCCAAGCCTGCGGCCAACACCCCGACGGCCGTGACTTGTCGGGCGATGGTGCGCCCTGTCTGCCGGATCAGCTCCCGCTGGTAGGCCACAGGCTCCCCCTTCCCCGCGGCTTTGGACGCGGGGGGGACCGCTAGGAAGGGTGGCCGTGCGCGCGGCGGCGGCCGCCCCGGGCCGCCGGAAGGGGGCGAGGCCCTTGCGCGCTGCCAGGGTTTGGAGGCGAACGGCCCAGCACCGACCCAGGCACCGGCCTGAAGTCGGCGCGGATACTAAGGCAGTGCGGGACCGAAGTCAATTGCCTGGGCGGAGCTTCAGAAGCTGCGGCGCAGGCGATCGATGAGGCCTTCCAGCTCCTCGAGGGAGGCGTATTCCACCTCCAACCGCCCGCGGTCCTTGCGCTGGGTAATCCGAACCCGGGCCCCGAGGCGCTCCCCCAGCTCCTCTTCCAGGCGCTGGACATCGGGGTCCTTGCGGTTGGCGGCCCCCTGGGAGCGCTGGCTGCTCTGCCCTTCCAGGGCCCGGCGCACCCGCTCCTCCGTGGCCCGGACGGAGAGGCCCTTGGTCACCACCTCGCGGGCGATCTCCCCCAGGCGCTCGTCCCCCTCCAAGGCGAGCAGGGCCCGGGCATGGCCCATGCGCAGGCTGCCCTCGTCCAGGGCCTCCTGGACCTCGGCGGGGAGGCGGAGCAGGCGCAAGGCATTGGAGATGGTTGCCCGCTTGCGACCCACCTGCTCGGCCAGGGCCTCGTGGGTAAGCCCGAACTCACGGGTTAGGCGGTCGAAGGCCCGGGCCTCCTCCATGGGACTGAGCTCCTCGCGCTGGATGTTCTCGATGAGGGCAATCTCCAGCGCCTCGTCCCCGGTGAGGTCCCGAACCATGGCCGGAATGGTGGCCCGCTCCGCAAGCTGGGCGGCGCGCCATCGGCGCTCCCCGGCGATCAGCTCGTAGTCCCCGCGATCCTCCCGCGAGCGGACCACGATGGGCTGGACGATGCCCTGGCTGCGGATGGATTCCGCCAGCTCCTCCAGCGCCTCTGGATCGATCCGCTTGCGCGGCTGGTGGCTGCCGGGGCGGATCATGTCCAAGGGGAGCTCCTGGACCGGGGCCTCGCTTTCGACGCCGGCCTCGGCGCCTTCCCCGAGCAGGGCATCCAGGCCGCGCCCCAACCGGCGCTCGCTCATGCCGGCACCTCCAGATCCATGAGCTCTTTGGCCAGATCCAGGTAGGAGCGCGAGCCCCGGCACAGGGCGTCGTAGTAGAGCACGGGCCGACCGTAGCTGGGCGCCTCCCCGAGCCGCACGTTGCGTGGGATCACCGTTTCGTAGACCTTGCGCCCGAAATGGCTGCGAACCTCCTCGGAGACCTGATTGGCCAGGTTGTTGCGGCCGTCGAACATGGTGAGCAGGAGCCCTTCGATGCGCAGCTGGGGATTGGCGCGCCGGCGCACCTTCTGGATAACCTCCATGAGCTGGGAGAGGCCCTCCAGGGCGTAGTATTCGCACTGGACGGGGATGAGCGCGGAGCTTGCGGCCACCAGGGCATTGACCGTGAGGAGGTTCAACGAGGGGGGACAGTCGATCAGGATGTAGTCGTAGCGGTCCTGGATCCCGTCGAGGGCGGCGCGCAGGCGGCGCTCGCGGTTCTCCTGATCCACGAGCTCCACCTCGGCCCCCGACAGATTGGCATTGCTCGGAACCAGGTCCGGGACCTGACTGGCGGTCCCAACCTCCGGCCGGATTATGGCCTCCGCCACTGGCAGGTCCTCCATGAGGACCGGATACACGGTGGTTTCCTGGGCGTTCTTGTCGTAGCCCAGCCCCATGGTGGCGTTGCCCTGGGGATCGAGATCGACCACCAGGACCGATTGCTCGGCCACAGCCAGGGAGGCGGCGAGGTTCACCGAGGTGGTGGTTTTGCCGACACCACCTTTCTGGTTGGCTACCGCGATCACCTTGCCCATGGGCGCTCCTCGCTCGAGGTGGAGAGGGGTGAGCGATGGGCCCCGTCGAGCGGGGCGGGTCTCGGGATCTTCCGGGAGGTTCCACGTGGAACCTTCGGCGATCCCCAGGGAAGGAGGATACCCGCCGCCGGTGACCCCCGCCAAACTTTTCCCCGGCCCCTACCCCACCCGGCGCTTCGCGTGCACCCGCAAGAGGCTCAGGGCCGCGGGGGTCACGCCCTGGATTCGGGAGGCCTGGGCCAGGGTGCCCGGGCGGGCTGCCTCCAGGCGTTGCACGACCTCGTTGGAAAGGCCCCGGATCGCGCGGTACTCCAGGTCCTTCGGCAGGGGGCGATCGAGCTCGGCTTCCAGGCGCTGGTGCTCAGTCCGGTCCCGCTGGATGTAGCCAGCATACTTGACCTCGATCTCGGCCCGCTCCCGGATCTCCGCCGAGAACCCCTCCAGCTCCCAAATAGAGCTCAAGCGGGCGATCTGGTCCAGTCCCACCTCGGGCCGGCGCAGCAGGTCGGCCAGCCGACTGGGCTTGGACAGGGGCCCGCCTATGACCGCCTCGGCCCGATCGGCCCCCACCTGCTGGGGATCGAGCCACTGCCCCTCCAGGATCCCGAGCAGCTGGTCGAGCTCGGCCTGGGCCGCCTCGAATCGCTGCCAGCGCGTGTCGCCTACCACCCCTAGCTCCCGGCCGACCGGCGCCAGGCGGGACTCGGCATTGTCCTCGCGCAGGTGGAGCCGGTGCTCGGCCCGGGAGGTCAGCATGCGGTAAGGCTCGTCCACACCCCGGGTGACCAGATCGTCCACCAGCACCCCCATGTAGGCCTCCTCCCGCGAGGGCCACCAAGGCTCGGCCCCCTGATCCCGCCGGGCTGCGTTGATCCCGGCAAGGACGCCCTGGGCCGCCGCCTCCTCGTAGCCGGTGGTGCCATTGATCTGGCCAGCCAGGAAGAGCCCGTCCAGCTCCCGCAAGGCCAGGCTGGGCTGGAGCTGGCGGGGATCGAGGAAATCGTACTCGATGGCGTAGCCGTAGCGGGTTACCCGGGCAGCCTCCAACCCCGGAATGGCGCGGACCAAGCCTTCCTGCGCGGAGCCCGGCAGGCTGGTGGAAATGCCGTTGGGATAGACCTCGGGGGTATGCAGGCCCTCCGGCTCCAGGAAGACGGTGTGGCCCTCCCGGTCGGGGAAGCGCACCACCTTGTCCTCGATGGAGGGGCAGTAGCGGGGACCGGCGCTCTCGATGGCCCCAGAAAAGATCGGGGACTCATCTAGGGCGGAGCGCACGGCCTGGTGGGCCTCGGGTGTGGTGGTAGTGAGGTAGCAGGGGACCTGGGGGAGCCGGCGCTCCGGTGGCTCGGCCGACAGCCGGGGCAGGGGCTCCTCCCCCGGCTGCGGATCCAGGCGCTGCCAGTCAATGCTGCGCCCGTCGAGGCGGGGGGGCGTCCCGGTCTTCAGGCGTTCCACGTGGAACCCCTGAGCTCGGAGCCATTCCGCCAGCCCCTGGGACGGGGCCTCCCCAGCCCGACCGGCGTCTTCGCGGTCCGAGCCGCGGTGGACCCGACCGGCCAGGAAGGTACCGGTGGTCAGAACCACGGTCCGGGCCTCCAGGGCCACTTCACCGGGCAGGACCACCCCCCGGACCCGGTCCCCTTCGATCCACAGCCGCTGCACGCTCGACTGGAGGTACTCCAATCCGGGCTGGGCCAGGACGGCTTCCTGCACGGCCCGCCGGTACTCCAGGCGGTCCGTCTGGGCCCGAGTGGCCCGCACCGCCGGGCCCTTGCGCCGGTTCAGGACCCGCACCTGGATGGCGGCCCGGTCCGCGGCACGGGCCATAACCCCGTCCAGGGCATCAACCTCGCGGGCGAGCTGGGACTTCCCCAGGCCCCCGACAGCCGGATTGCACGACATCTGGCCGATGGTATCCAGGTTGTGGGTCACCAGCAGCGTCCGGGCCCCCATCCGGGCGGCGGCGGTGGCGGCCTCCACGCCGGCGTGGCCACCCCCTACGACGAGCACTGCATAGGCCTGACCCATGGGCGGCTCCTATTTGCCGATACAGAAGGTGGCGAAGACCCGGCCCAGGAGGTCATCCGAATGGAGACGTCCGGTGATCTCGCCCAGCGCCTCCTGGGCCCAGCGCAGGTCCTGGGCTACCAGATCGCCGCTGCCGTACCCGGCAAAGGCCTGTCGGCCGGTTTCGAGGTGCCCCCGAGCCCGTTCGAGGACTTCCAGGTGGCGCTCCCGGGCACCGAGGGCATCCTGGGGCTCCGCGTCCAGGAGGCGGGTCCGCAAAAGCTCGGTCAACGGCTCCAATCCGCCTTCCCTCACCGTGGAGACCCCGCCCCCATCGACACCCTTCGGTGCCTGGTCCACCTTGGACCACAGCCAGTGTCGACGGTCCACGGGCAGTCGCTGCCATTGGGCGAAGTCTTCCTCGTTCCAGCCGACGGCCGCGTCCACCAGGAAGACAACCAGATCGGCGGAATAGAAGGTCTCCCGGGCCCGGCGCACGCCCTCTTGCTCGATCCGGTCCTCGGCCTCGCAGAGCCCGGCGGTATCGGTGAGCTCCACCGGGGTTCCCGCGATCGCAACCGATTCCCGCAAAACATCGCGCGTGGTGCCCCCTCGCTCGGTAACAATGGCCGCCTCCCGACCGGCCAGGGCGTTGAGGAGGCTGGACTTCCCGGCGTTGGGCCGCCCGGTGAGAACCACTCGATAGCCCCGGCCCAGGCGCACCCCGCCGGCGGCGCGCTCCCGAAGCCGATCCAACCGGCCCAGGAGATCGTCGATGCGCTCCAGGATCTGGCCCTCCCCCAGCAGATCCACATCCTCATCGGGGAAGTCCAAAGCCCCCTCAACGAACACCCGCAGCTCCGTCAGAGCTTCATCCAGCTCGTTCACCAGGCGGCCCATCTCCCCGTCTAGGGAACGCAGGGCAGCCCGGGCGGCGCTGTCGTGGTCGGCCTCGATCAAGCTAGCCACGGCCTCCGCCTGGCTCAGATCCAATCGATCATGGAGAAAGGCCCGCTCGGTGAACTCCCCGGGGTTGGCATCCTCGGCTCCCGCCTCCCGCGCGGCTGCGAGGAGTCCGGCGAGGACCGCGGGGCCCCCGTGGCCGTGAAGCTCGGCCATATCCTCCCCGGTGAAGGAATGGGGACCGGGGAAGTAGATAACCAACCCCCGGTCCAGAGGCTGGCTGTGGCGATCCCGAAAGGTCACGAAGTGGCAGTAGCGGGGAGCGAGGTGGCGGCGCCCGGAAAGGGCGAGGGCGATATCCCGGGAAAGCGGTCCGGATAGCCGGACGATGCCCACCCCTCCCTTACCGGGGGGAGTGGCGATGGCCGCGATGGTCCGCGGGCTCACTCGATCTGGCGCATGATCCACCACTGCTGCGCGATGGAGAGGACGTTGTTCGTGAGCCAATACAAGACCAGCCCCGCCGGGAACTGCATGAAGAAGACGGTGAACACCACCGGCAGGGCCAGCATGACCTTCTTTTGGACCGGGTCCAGCGGGGCCGGGTTCATGAGCTGCTGGATGACCATGGATGCACCCATCAGTACGGGCAGGATGTAGAGGGGGTCCCGGCTGGTGAGATCCTGGATCCAGAGCATGAATGGCTCGTGGCGCAGCTCCACGCTTTCCAGCAGGACCCAGTACAAGGCGATAAAGACGGGGATCTGGACCAGGATGGGCAAGCAGCCCCCGAGGGGATTGACCTTCTCCTCTCGGTACAGGCGCATCATCTCCTGATTGAGGCGTTGGCGGTCGTCGCTGTACTCCTCCCGCAGCCGCTGGAGCTCGGGCTGGACCTTGCGCATCTTGGCCATAGCCCGATAGCTCATGGTGAACAGGGGATAGAACAGGAGCTTGATCACCACCACCACCAGGATGATGGCGACGCCGTAGTTGCCGACAAGGGAGTGGAAGAACTGCAGGACCTTGAATAGAGGCACCGCCAGGAAGGAGAGGATGCCGTAGTCCACCGCCCGGCGCAGGTTCCGGCCCGTCGATTCCAGCAGGGCCTGCTCCTTGGGTCCCAGGAAGAGATCGTGGCCTTGGGTCGCGGTGCTCCCCGGGGCCACCGTGGGAAAGGCCGCGGTGAACCCGGCGTAGCTGTCGCGCTCGCTGGCCCGGGCAAAGAGGACGCTCTCGGCGTCCGGCTCCGGAAGCCATACCGACAGGAAATAGCGGGACATGGCCCCGCTCCAGCCTTCGGGATCCCGGACTTCCAGCCTCTGGTCCTCCCGTTCCCGCAGGCCCCCGGGTCCCGGGGTATGCATGGCGTCCTTGCCGAAGACCACGGGCCCGTCGTAGCTAAGATCCCCGAAGAAGAACCGGCTGGGCTTGCTCCCCCGCTCCCGAAGCTGACCGTAGACCTGGCCTTGCCAAGGCTCGGCGCCCTGGTTGGTCACGGTGTAGTCCACGCCAATCCGGTGGGATCCTGTCCGGAAACGGTAGGTCTTGCGGAAGGTCAGGCCATCGGCCTCGTGGACGAAGCTCACCTGGGCCTTTTCATTCCCCGGACCCAGCTCAATGGGGCCCTCCTGGCCGGGCTGGAACCGGGCTCGGTGGGACGGGGCAGTGCCCTGGCGATCAAGCCAGCCGGCCTGGGCCATTACGATCCGCTGGCCCTCGGGCTTGAGAACCCGGACGGGTCGAGACCCCTCCCCGCTCCCCCGGCGATGTTGGAGGACTTCGGCCTGTACCG
>JAHEOG010000138.1 GCA_018609925.1 Gammaproteobacteria bacterium | reverse complement strand
GGGGACCCCTCCCTATGGATGAGCCGCAGACAGCCGGGTTCACTCCCCGATCCCAGCACCCTTCCCCAAGGGCCCTCCGCACCGGAGCGGGTGCGCGTTGGGCGGCGCTTGTTGGGCTAAGCGCCTCGGGCCTTTGCCTCAACGGCGCCGAGGCCGCCTCCCAACAAGCCGTCCCCGTTGCCACCGCCCCGGCCGAAGAGGCCCCCGTCCAGAGGGCGGTCCGGCTGACCGGCTCGGTCACCTCCCCCCAGGTCGCCGAGATCTCCACCTCGGTAGGCGGACTTGTTGAGGAGGTCGGCGTGGATACCGGCGACCGGATCAGCAGCGGGGACCTCCTGGTCCGACTCGATCCCCAGCTCGAGGAGCTCGAGCTGGAGCAGGCCCGAGCTTCCGTGCGGGAGGCCGAGGCCCAGCTCGACGATACCCGGCGCCGTCTCGAAGAGGCCCAGCGCCTACTGGACCGGGAGGGCATCCCGGAATCCGAGGTCCGCTCCCTGGAGGCGGAGGTGCGGATCGATGAGGCCACCCTGCAGCGGCTGCAGGCCGAGCGGGCCCACCAGGCGGAGCGACTACGGCGCCATTCCGTGGAGGCCCCTTTCCCGGGAGTGGTCAACCGCAAGATGACCGCCCCGGGGGAATGGGTGGACCCGGGCACCGCCGTGATCGAGCTGGTGGCGATGGACGGCCTGCGCCTGGATTTCCAGGCCCCCCAAGCCTACTATCCCGATATCGCCCGCGGGGACCCGGCCACCGTGAAGCTGGACGCCCTGCCCCATCGCGAGCTTGCGGGACAGGTCACCGCCACCATCCCCGTCAGCGACCCCGACAGCCGCACCTTTACCGTCCGGATCCACCTCGACGACAAGGGCGTTCCAATTACCCCGGGCATGTCGGCAAATGCCCGCATGCAGCTGGAGACGGGACGCCGCAGCGTGGTGGTGCCCCGCGACGCACTCCTCCGCCATCCCGACGGCCGGGAGACGGTCTGGATCCTCCGGGAAGGCTCCGATGGACCCACCGCCCATGAGCGCACCGTAACCACGGGACTCGTGTTCGACGGCCGCGTGGAGATCCAGGAAGGCATCGAGGCGGGGGCCTCCGTCGTAACCCGAGGCAACGAGGCCCTCCAGGAGGGTCAGCAGGTACGTGTCCAGGACGGGACCTGACATGGCGCTTCCGACCCTTGCCGGACCGGGTGCTCCGACTGGGTGCTCCGCCCAGACCAGGGTTTAGGCCGTGCTCGAAGGACTGATCCGAAACGGTATCCTCACCGCGGTGGTGACACTGATCGTCTGTGTCCTGGGGGTGGTGGCCGCCTTCCGCATCCCCGTCCAGATGATCCCCGATCTGGAGGTGCGCACGGTCACCGTTCGTACCACCTGGCCGGGCGCCACCCCTCAGGACATCGAGAAGGAGATCCTGATCGAGCAGGAAGAGTACCTGCGCAACGTCCCCAACCTGGAGCGCCTCATCTCCCGGGCCTCCAGCGGCCAGGCCGAGGTGGAGCTGGAGTTCCCCTACGGCGTGGACATGAACGAGACCCTGATCCGGATCAACAACGCCCTCAGCCAGGTGCCCTCCTACCCCGAGAACGTCGACCAGCCCCGGATCTTCGCCTCCTCCTTCTCAGCAAACTCCTTCATTTACCGCCGGGTCGCGCCTCTGCCCGGCAATCCCCGCGACCTGGACATGACCATGATGCAGGACTTCGTGGAGGACCACGTGGCCACCCGCATGGAGCAGGTGCAGGGGGTGTCGCGGGTGCGCGCGGGCGGCGGCGCCGAGCGCCAGATCCGGATCCTGCTCGATTCGGACCGCCTGGCGGAGCGCAACCTAACCGTGCCCGAGGTGCGCGAGGCCATCGTGTCCCGCAACCGCGACATCTCGGGCGGCGAGCTGGAGTCGGGCAAGCGTCGCTACCTGCTGCGCACCATCGGCCGGTTCGAGGCCGTTTCCGATATCGAGGATCTGATCCTCGCCCGCCGCGGCGATTCCTTCACCCGGCTCGGCGAGGTGGCCGACGTGCGCCTGGGCCACTTCGAGATCCGCGAGCAATCGTTCGTCAACGGCGACCCGGTCATCAACCTGGCGGTGCGTCGGGAGACGGGCTCCAACGTCATCGACATCAAGCAGGCCCTGCTGCCCCGGATCGACCGGATCAACCGCGAGGTCCTGAAGCCTCGCGGCATGGAGCTGACGCTGACCACCGACGATGTCCGCTACGTCACGGCCTCGCTGGCCAACATCTGGAAGAACCTGGGGCTGGGGGCCCTGTTCGCCTCCCTGGTGATGTTCCTCTTCCTGCGCTCCGCCCGCTCCACGCTTGTCGGGGTCATGGGCATCCCGGTGTGCACCATAGCCGCCTTCCTGGGGCTGCTGGCCCTGGGCCGGACCATCAACGTCATCTCCCTGGCCGGGGTGGCCTTCGCCATCGGCATGACCCTCGACAACAGCATCGTGGTCCTCGAGAGCATCGAGCTGGAGCGCCGCCGAGGCCGTACCGGGATCGATGCGGCCGTGCGAGGCGTGCAGCGGGTCTGGCCGGCGGTGCTCGCCTCCACCATGACCACGGTGCTGGTGTTTTTGCCCATCCTGTTCATCCAGGAGGAGGCGGGCCAGCTCTACTCGGACATCGCAATCGCCGTATCGGCGTCCATCCTCGCCTCCATGCTGGTGGCCATCACCGTCATCCCCTCCGCCAGCGCCCGGCTGCGCTTCGGCACGGAAGGCAAGACCCAAGAGGACGGACTGCTGCGCCGGGCCGCTACGGGCGGGGTGGGCTGGCTTATCGGAGGCCGGGTGCGCCGCCTGGTCACGGTAACCGGCACGGTGGTGGCAAGCGGGGCCATCCTGTTCTGGCTTACGCCGCCAGCGGAGTACCTTCCGGAAGGCGAAGAAGCCAAGACCTTCGCCGTCATGAACGCGCCGCCCGGCTACAACCTGGAGGCCATGACGGAGATCGCCGGCGAGCTGCACGACTACTTCCTGCCCCACCTGGACAAGGGGCCGAAGGCCTTCGAGCGGGGGGAGACCGAGGTCCCCGCTTTGGCCTACCTCTACATGAGCATCCAGCCGCAGCAGATCATGATGATCGCCGAGAGCAAGGACCCCGACCACATCCTTCCCCTGATGGACGTTATCTCCAAGAAGTACGAACAATATCCGGGGATGCGGGCCTTCGCCTCCCGGGGCTCCATCATCACCAGCAACCAGGGCGGCACGCGCAGCATCAACCTGGACATCTCCGGGCCGGAGCTGGCTTCCATCTACGACGTGGCCCTGACCGCCTACCGGCGGGCCCAGGAGGTCTTTACCGACCCCCGCATCCAAGCCCGGCCCTCCACACTCTCCCTGTCCCAGCCGCTGGTGGAGGTGCATCCCAACTGGGACCGGACCAGCGAGATCGGGATGACCGCCAGTGAGCTGGGCTTCACCGTGGCGGCATTGACCGACGGCGCCTACGCCGACGAGTTCTTCCTGGCCGACGACAAGATCGACATGTTCCTGTTCAGCGAGGACGGGTCCCGGGCCGGCCTCGACGCCCTCGACCAGCTCCCCGTCTACACCCCGGAGGGCGCGGTGGTTCCCCTTTCGGCACTGGCGGAGATCCGGGAGACGGTCGACACCAGTACGGTCCGGCGCATGGATGGGCAGCGCACTGTCACCCTGAATATCATCCCGCCGCGGTCGGTGGCCCTGGAGAACGGGGTGACCCGTGTCCGGGAAGAGGTGGTTGGCCATATGGCCGAGCGCGGCCAGATCCCCAACCAGGTCTCAGTGGACATCGCCGGAGCCAGCGACCAGCTCCAGGCCACCCGGGAGGCCCTGTCCACCAACTACCTCATCGCCGCGGCCATCATCTACCTATTGCTCGTTGCGATCTTCCGCCACTGGGGCTATCCCCTGCTCATCATGACCGCCATCCCCCTGGGCGTGGCCGGAGGCATCGTGGGGCTCCGACTGATGAACTGGGTCGGGACCATGCTGCCGGCGGTGGGCCTGCCCTCTGTCCACCAGCCCTTCGACATGATCACCATGCTCGGCTTCCTGATCCTGATGGGAACGGTGGTCAACAACCCCATCCTGATCGTCCACCGCGCCATCACCAACGTCCGGGAAGGCATCCGGGACGCCAGGGAGGCGGTGATGGAAGCGGTCCGATCGCGCCTGCGGGCCATCGCCATGTCCACCGTCACCACCATTTTCGGTCTCGCCCCCCTGGTCTTCCTGCCCGGGGAAGGCACCGAGCTCTACCGCGGGGTGGGCGCCATCGTTTTGTTCGGGATCCTGGGGGCGGCGGTCGTCTCCCTCACCTTCCTCCCCGCGCTGACCGTATCCGTCCTGCGCTGGCGCCCGGCCCCGGCCGAGCCCGAGACGGAGGAGGGGGCAGAGGAGCCTTCCTACGAACGGGTCCAGCCGTTGCAGCGAGCCAACTAGCCGGCCTCAGCCAGCGGCTCGATCCGCTGCAGGACACGGGCGGACTCCCGGCGGGCGGTCTCCAGGAAGGCCCGGACGAAGGGCCATTCCCCCTCCCCCCGGCGCAGGCCCAGGTACAGGCTCCCCTCCAGCCCGCTTTCGCCGATCGGGACCCCCACCACCGTGCCCCGAGCCAACGCCTCCTCCATGGCCCAGCCGGGCAGCGCCGCCACACCCCGCCCGCTCGCCACGAGCTGGACCACCATGGCAGTGAGCTCGGTAGTGCGATGGTGGGCGGGCTCTACACCGGCCGGGAAGAGGAAGCGGGTGAAAATGTCCAGGCGGTCCCGGGCCACGGGGTAGGTAATCAGGGTCTCGCCGGCGAGGTCGGTGGGGTCGGCCCGGCCCCTTTCGGCCAGGCGGTGCCCCGGGGGAACCGCCAGCAGGATTGGATAGTGGAAGAGGGCCTGGAATTCGGCTTCCTCCCCGAACCGGACATCGGGGGTCACAAGCAGGTCCAGATCCCCCCGCAGGAGCGCCGGCATGGGGTCCTGCTGCCAGCCCGCGGTGAGATCGATATCCACCTCTGGCCAATCGCCCCGATAGGCCTCCATGGTGGGAATGAGCCACTCGAAGCAGCTGTGGCACTCGATGGCGATGTTGAGGCGCCCCCCCTCCCCGGCGGTCAGCCGGTCGAGATCGCCCTCCACCGCCTGCACCTCGGGTAGAACCCGATCCGCCAGATTGAGGAGCCGCTGCCCGGCCTGGGTAAACCGCATCGGGCGGGTTCGGCGGAGGAACAATGGCACCCCAAGGCGATCCTCCAGGTTCCGGATCCGATGGGAAAGGGCCGATGGCGTGAGGCTCAGGCGACGTGCCGCCGCCTCCAAACGGCCCGTTTCCCGAAGGACGCTCACGAGTCGCAGGTGCTGCAGCTCCAGGATCATCCTTGGTGGCTCCTCGAAGGTCGGGGCGGGATACGCCGCACTTGCTTGAAATATTTTACTGGAAATAATGATTGATTTGAGATTGAATGCAATAGCGGATCGGGCCACGGTAGGTCCTCACCCCGGGGAGGGTCGGCCCTCCCCCGCCGGAACTCCCAAGGAGGAG
The DNA here is from genome assembly GCA_018609925.1 of Gammaproteobacteria bacterium. Classification (GTDB taxonomy): domain Bacteria; phylum Pseudomonadota; class Gammaproteobacteria; order Thiohalorhabdales; family Thiohalorhabdaceae; genus Thiohalorhabdus. Next base: position 3,085 of record JAHEOG010000138.1, on the reverse strand, counting down.
CTCAAATGACCATCGCACACACCCTCGGCTTCCCACGCATCGGCGCCCGCCGCGAGCTCAAGCGCTCGCTCGAGGCCTACTGGGCCGGGGATTCGGACCGCTCCGAGCTCGAGGAAACCGGGCGGGAGCTACGTCACCGCCACTGGCGCCAGCAAGCCGAGGCCGGCGTCGATCTGGTCCCTACCGGGGATTTCTCCTGGTACGACCACGTCCTCGACACCACCACGCTACTGGGGGCGATCCCCGAGCGCTTCGGGGCCGCGGGCGACGAGGTGGACCTCGACACCTACTTCCGGATGGCTCGCGGCACGGCCCCCACCGGTGACGAGGTCACTCCCTGCGAGATGACCAAGTGGTTCGATACCAACTACCACTACCAGGTCCCCGAGCTCACCCGGGACATGGCATTCCGCATCGCCTCCAACAAGCTCTTCGACGAGACCCGCGAGGCCCTGGCGGCCGGCCACCGGGTCAAGCCCATGCTGGTGGGCCCCCTCACCTGGCTCTGGCTGGGCAAGGTCAAGGGCGACGAATTCGATCGCCTGGAGCTCCTCGACCGCCTGATTCCCGCCTACAGCCGGATCCTGGAGCGCCTGGCGGATCTGGACGGGGTGGAGTGGGTCCAGCTCGACGAGCCCATCCTGTCCCTGGACCTGCCCGAGGAGTGGCTGCAGGCCTTCCCCCGGGCCTACGGTGAGCTGAAGAGCCACGGTCTCAAGCGCATGGTGGCCACCTACTTCGGAGAGCTGGCCGACAACCGGGCCCACCTCGCCGACCTCCCCGTCGAGGGCGTCCACGTCGACGCCGTGCGCGCCCCCAAAGAGCTGGAGGCCCTCGCAAGCAGCCTGTCCGGAGAGACGGTTCTGTCCGCCGGCGTTGTGGACGGGCGCAACGTCTGGCGCGCCGATCTGGAATCGCTGCTGGATACGCTGGAGCCGTTGGCCCGGGAGATCGGCGGCGACCGCCTCTGGATCGCCCCCGCCTGCTCGCTGCTGCACGTGCCGGTGGACCTGGAGCAGGAGGGCCGACTGGACGATGAGCTGCGCCAATGGCTGGCATTCGCGGTCCAGAAGCTGGACGAGCTGGTCCATCTCAAGCGCGCCCTCAGCGAGGGCCGCGATGCGGTGAGCGACGCCCTAGGCACCAGCCGCCAGGCCAGTCAGGCGCGTCGGGATTCGAAGCGGATCCACCGTAGCGCGGTTCAGGACCGGCTCAAGGCGGTTACCGCGGACATGGCCCGGCGCAGCACCCCCTACCGGGAGCGCCGTGCCCCGCAGGAGGCCAATCTGGGTCTCCCCGAGCTGCCCACCACCACCATCGGCTCCTTCCCCCAGACCAAAGCGATCCGGCGGTCCCGCCGGGACTACAAGGCCGGCCATGTCTCCGAGGGAGACTACCGCGAGGCCATGAAGGAGGCCATCAAGGACACGGTCGCCGCCCAGGAGGAAGTGGGCCTGGATGTCCTGGTCCACGGCGAGCCGGAGCGCGCCGATATGGTGGAGTACTTCGGCGAGCAGCTGGCCGGCTTCGCCTTTACCGACAGCGGCTGGGTGCAGAGCTTCGGCTCCCGATGTGTGCGCCCCCCGGTGATCTTCGGCGACGTCGAGCGCCCCGAGCCCATGACCGTGGACTGGAGCACCTACGCCCAGTCCCTGACCGAGCGCCCCATGAAGGGGATGCTGACGGGGCCGGTGACCATGCTCCAGTGGTCCTTCGTCCGCGACGACCAGCCCCGCTCCGAGACCACCCGCCAGATCGCCCTGGCCCTGCGGGACGAGGTCAATGACCTGGAAAGTGCCGGTATCCGGGCGATCCAGGTGGACGAGCCCGCCCTGCGGGAGGGGCTGCCCCTGCGGCGCAAGGACTGGGAAAGCTACCTGGAATGGGCCGTGGAGTCCTTCCGATTGGCCACCAGTGGCGTGGAGGATGGCACCCAGGTCCATACCCACATGTGCTACGCCGAGTTCAACGACATCATCGAGGCCATCGCCGATCTGGACGCCGATGTCATCTCCGTCGAAGCGTCGCGCTCGGACATGGAGCTGCTGGACATCTTCCGGGAGTTCGACTACCCCAACGAGATCGGCCCCGGGGTCTACGACATCCACAGCCCCCGGGTGCCGATGGTGGAGGAGATGGCCCGGCTGCTGGCCAAGGCGGAGGAGGTCATCCCCCGCGAGCGGCTCTGGGTCAATCCGGACTGCGGTCTGAAGACCCGCTCGTGGGAGGAGGTCCGACCGGCCTTGGCGAACATGGTGGCGGCCGCCAAGCAGGTGCGGGAGCGCCAGCCCGCCTAAAGGCCAAGCCGATGCGGGAAGCCCGACGGGGACCGGAGCCATCCGGTCCCCGTCGGCGTTTGGGGGCACCTGCCGCCGGTCTTATCCTGGGCTCGTATCCCGGGCGGGGTCCGTCCCGAGACCCCCCAATGACTGACACCCCTACCAGGAGCAGGCCATGGCCACCGACGACCGTTATCAGCGGGGAGCGGCCAAGCTCGCCGAGATCCACGGCGAGCACGGCGAAGCAGCGGTCCGGGGGCTGGAGGATATCGCCCCCGACCTGGCGCGCTACATCCTTGAATTCGCATTCGGCGAGATCTACAGCCGCGAGGCACTGGGTCTGCGGGAGCGTCAGATCGCCACAATCGCCGCCCTCTGTGCCCAGGGCAACGCCGAGCCCCAGCTCCGGGCCCATATTCGCGGCGGCCTGAACGTGGGCCTGACCCGCCAGGAGATCGTCGAGATCATCACCCAGATGGCGGTCTACGCCGGCTTCCCCGCTGCCATGAATGGTGCTTCGGCAGCCCGCAGGGCATTCGCCGAGGCCGAGGGGGGGTCCACCGAGGGGTAGCTGGAGCCCGCTCCGGAGGTCAAGATCCGGGTGCCCCAGGGCTTCGAGGCCAAGGTCTTCGCGCGGGACCTGGGCTGGCTCGGCCATCTGGCGATGCGCGACAACGGAACGGTCTACGCCGCCCTGCGCCGGGAGGACTGCGCTTCCGACGGCAAGGGGATAGTCGCCCTGAAGGACAACGACGGCAACGGCAGAGCCGACCGGCAAAAACGCTTCGGAGACCGTACCGGTACCG
>JAHEOG010000137.1 GCA_018609925.1 Gammaproteobacteria bacterium | reverse complement strand
CCTGCGCAAGGACGATCGCCGGCATGGGCGAGGGATGGGAATCGTCGGCCATGAGATCGCGGAAGGCCTGGACCGATTCGCTCTGGGGACTGCGCAAGCCCAGGGGGTCGTAATCGAACTGGATCCGCGGGAGGGCGGCCAGGGAGCCCATGGCCAGGGCCGCTGCCCCCAGGAGGACGATCTTCCGATGGCGCACGGGAATCTGTATCAGCCGGAGGAGGGTGGGTGAGATCTCGGTGGGAGGGATGCCGGTGGCCCGTGCCGGGAACCACGTCACCAAGGCCGGGAGCAAGGTCAGACTCACGAAAAGGCTGATGAACATGCTGGTTCCGGCGATGAGCCCCAGCTCCGAGACACCGGAGAAGGCCGTCGGGAGGAAGGCGTAGAAACCGATTGAGGTGGAGATCGCACAAAGGACCAGGGAGCCGCCGATCTCCCCTCCCGTGGCGGTCAGGGCTGGGCGATTCCTGTGGCCTCCGCGGCGGAGCTCCCGGTAGCGGAGGATGAAGTGGACGGCGTAATCGATCCCCAGACCGATGTACAGGACCGCGAAGGCGATGGATATGAGGTTGAGATTGCCCACGGCAACAGCGGCAAAGCCTGCGGTCAGGATGAGACCGGCGAAGAGAGTCACGAAGGCCAGGGCTACCAGGCGGATCGAGCGGAAGCCGATCAGAAGGAGGCAGCCCACCAGGGCCAAGCCCACCAATCCGGTGGTTTTGGCCCCCTGCAGGGCGCTTTGCAGCTCTTGATGCTGGAGGGCTACGTCGCCGGTGGTCCGCAAGCGGGGGAGGTCTTCCCCCGCCAGACCCAGGTCCTGGGCGATGCGATCCAGGGCCTTCATGGGACCCGAGGCCGGTAAGAGGTGGTCGTAGTCGAGCCGTGGGGAGGCCCGGAGGACCTCTCGTTCGGTGGCTCGGGATGCCGGATCCTCGCCGTTGAACAGGCGCCGCCAGGATAGCGTGTACTCGGTGCTGGCGAGCTCAGCCAGCGCCGCTTGATGCATGGCTGTCAGGAGCGGATCCAGGCCGCTAGCGGCGGCCTCCGGGCGATTCAGGGCCTGGGTAGTGGCCTCAAGAAGCTGGACCAGGCTCATGTCCTGGACGAGCTGCGCCAAAAGGGGTTGGGCTGACGCCAGGCGATTGCCCAATTGCTCCAGCTCCCCCGGTTCCCGGTAGAGCATCGCGTGGCGCTGAAAGAAGGGCCCCGCTCGGGAGCGGTCCACCGCCCGAAAGTGGCGGTTGGAGGCTTTCAGACGCTCGGCAACCTGTCCCGCCAGGGCTTCTGCCCTCTCGGGGGTGGCCGCTTCCACAAGGACCAGGAGGTTGTCCTCTTCCCCGGGAAACTGGCGCTTATAGTCCTCGGAGACCTGGCGGTAGGGAAGGTCGGGATCCAAGAGCTGGGCCGGATCGGTCTCCATGCCCAGATGCCCGCTTGCGTAGTATCCGGCCAGAGCGGTCAAAAGGAGCACGACAAGCACAGTCATGGCGGGCCAGCGGGTAACCCCTCGGACCCACCCGGCCAGCCAGCGACCGTGGCCTTGCTCCTTAACGCCCTCGGTGTCGGAAGAGGTCAAAGGCGAGCTTCCGGATTACATCCCGTCAATGCCAGTCCGGCTGGGAAGGTGCGGACATGGACTCCTTGGCGATTTTTCGAAGCCGGTCCTCGAGCTTCTGGATGAGGGCTTCCATCCCCTTCTCTTCCAGAATGGCGCGAAACTGAGCCCGATTGGTGGCGACGTCGCTAACCCCATCGATCTCCAAGCTCCAGATCCGCCATTCTGTGCCTTCCTTGCGGACCAGGTAGCGCAAGGGCACAGGATCCTTTCCGTCGACCCCGAGTTGGTACTCGACAATGGTCGTGCCGCCGCTCAATTCCTGCTGACCTACCGCTTCCAAGCCGGAGCCTTCCTTGCCCGCCAGCTGGCCGTAAAGGGCTACCGCCCCGAGGCGGCGAAAGGAGCGAACGAAGCGCTGTCGCTGCTCGGGTGGGAACTCCTTCCACTGGGGTCCAAGAACAGCGCGGGCCCGGGCCTCAAGGGCGAACGTCTTTTCCATACCCTTGTGGATGCGCTGGATCCGGTCGCGGATCCCGTTGTCCTTTTGTCCCATCACCTCCTCAAGGATTTGGGTGAATCGCTCGACGGGCTCTTCGGGGCCTTCCCGGGCCGCTCCGGCAATCAAGGGGAAGGCCAGCAACAGGATTAGGTGGATGGCAATCAGTCTTTGGTAGATGGATTGGACCAAATAAGGGTCCCTCGGGATGGGTCCTGGGGCGGGTGGAAGAACCGCTAATGGTGCTGACCCGCCACGGGAATCCCCAAGATCGGAGCGATGCCCGGGCCTCTGGAGCACAGCACACCTTAGGAGAGTGCGCGGTTTGGACGAAAGTCGATCCTCCGGGCCTACCCCTCCGCGGCCGAAACCACAGAGTTGCGACCTGGGAACAGGCACGGGAGCCCCGGGAAAGGCATGAAGTTCAACGACCCCTCCTCCGGAAGAGGAGGGGCCGTTGGCTAGCTAGGCCTGGGCAGGCCCTTTATTGGTGAACGGTGCGGCCGCCCACCATTTCCACCGGGATGGAAGCCGTGTCGCCCCCCTCTGGATTGCCCGATTCCTGTTCCACGTCGTACAGGACCGGGTGCTCGGGGGCCATCGGTCCCTCTGTCCGGGGACCCCGCAACGCGACCTTTAAGGCCTTCAGGGGATGGCGGAAGGTATCATCCACGGCGGTGGCCTCAAAGCCGCAATGGGCCATGCAGTCCCGGCATTTGGGGTGACGCCCGACCCCGTAGCTCTCCCAATCCGTCTCCTCCATGAGCTCCCGGAAGGTGGCCGCGTAGCCACCGTCCGCATGGAGGTAGCACGGACGTTGCCACCCGAAGAGGTTCCGCGTGGGATTGCCCCACGCTGTACACTGGTACTTCTGGTTCCCGGCAAGGAAATCCAGGTAGAGCGCGGAGTGGCTCAGCGGCCACTTGCGTCCCTTTCCGGCCTTAAAGATCCCCCGGAAGAGCTCCTTGGTCGATTGACGGCCGAGGAAGATGTCCTGGCGGGGGGCCCACTCGTACTCGTACCCGGGAGACACGGTGATGCCTTCCACACCGAGCTCTTTAGCTGTGTCGAAGAAGCTTGCAACATCCTCCGAATCTTCCCCCTGGAACAGGGTGGCATTGATATTGACCCGGAAGCCTTGATCGCGAAGCTGCTGGATGGCCTCAATGGCCCGGTCGTAGACCCCTTCCTGGCAGACCGAGGCGTCGTGGTTCTCTCGCTCTCCATCCAGATGGATGGAGAAGGTCAGATAGGGGGAAGGCGTGTAGTCCTTCATGCGCTTAACGGCGAGCAGGGCGTTCGTGCACAGGTAGACGAACTTCCCGCGCTCGATCATACCTTCCACGATCTCAGGCATCTGCTTGTGCAGTAGGGGCTCGCCACCTGCAATAGACACCATGGGGGCGCCGCATTCCTCTGCCGCCTCCCAGCACTCCTCCTTGGACATGCGTTGGGCCAGGATGTCATCGGGGTATTGGATCTTGCCGCAACCGGCGCAGGCGAGGTTGCACTGGAATAGGGGCTCCAGCATCAGGACCAAGGGGTAACGCTCGTTTCCTCGCACCTTCTGGCCGATTATGTAGCTTCCGATACGGATCTGCTGACGGAGCGGGACACCCATGACTTTTCTCCCGATGGTTCTGCCCCCCGGCAGCCGAGGCTCGGACTCCCGGCGAGGAGAAGTGTGCAATCTTTTGGTTTGATCCATTCCGGTTGGATCTTTGGCTCCCTTTGGGAGCCGCCAGGGCCGGCTTCGCCAGGCCCGCGTTGGGGCCTGCCACCGCCAAAGCCCGAGTTCAGCGGTCAGGATAACAGCTATTCCTGGGTACGGTCCCCCACTCGCAGCGGTTTCGGGGGCGGCCCGAACACGCCCTCCTAGGGAATGGGAAACAGTGCCGACACCAAGCCTACCGTGAATGCCCAGGGTGATGACAATGGCCTTCTCCGACAACGCCTTCCCGGGTGTCCCCTTTGGCTATACAGGGCCCGATTCCGGGCTTGGTGGCTGGTTCCGAGAGGCTCTTCAGGTTAGCCCCCGAGCTGTGAGCCCACCCTCCGAGCGAGGCCGCGCAGGCTCCGCTTGGCCTGTCGCAGGGGCATAGCCAAGCGGGCGAGGTGCTGGAGTTCTCCGGGATGGCGTAGGAGGGTTAAGAGGGCCCAGGTTGCCGTCACCGTCCCCGAGTCCGCCGCCATTTTGGTTAGCCGGGGAGGGAGACGGAGTTCGACTGGGTCCAGGATGGCGCGGATCGCCAGAAAGGGGACGCCAGCCCTGGCGGCTACTGCTGCCACAGCGGCGCTCTCCTGATCCACCGCAACGGCACCCGTCTCCAGAGCGAGCCGATGCTTCTGGGTGGGCCCTTCCAGTGTGGAATCGCTGTGGGCGAGCTTACCCCCGATGATTCGCGAACTGGCTCCGGTATGCGCTAGAAGGCGGCGTCGCCAGTTGGGATCGATGGGCCCTGAGCTCGCGCCCTCTATCCTTTCCGGTGCAACTAAGGTCCCGGGGCGGAGCTCAGGAACCAGGGCCCCGGCGAATCCCCAGCTAAGGAGGGCTGTGGCGCCCTGGTCCAGGAGAGCCTCGGCGGCGTGTCCAGCGCGCTCGGGACCGACGCCCGACACGGCCAATCGCAGGCGGGTCTCCGGTTGGCCGGATCGAATACTCAAAGGAGACCGGCGACCGACCAGACACCGCTCTTCCTGGGGAAGGGCGGATACGGCTCCGACAAAGGTCAAGCGGGGTTCCGGATCAGCCGGCGATACCGCGCTAGGGCCTGGAGGGGGAAATAGCGAGTGTAGCCATGGTATTTGAGATGGAAGACCCGGGGGAACCCGGGGGCCGTGAACCAGGGATCCTGCCAGAGCCCATCCGAGTGTTGGGTGCGTAGAAGGTATTCGATCCCGGCTGCCACCGCCTCGGAGTCCCTTTCCCCGGCCGCCAAGAGGGCCAAAAGGGCCCATGCGGTGTGGAAGGGGGTGCTCCGGGTGGCTCGCCCGCCACGCTCCGGCTGGAAATAGCTGTCGTTCTCCTCACCCCAGCCGCCATCGGGCTGCTGAGTCTCCTTTAGCCAGGCCACCGCCCGTTGGATCCAGGGCAGGGTCATGTCCTCCCCGGCTTTGGCCAGGGCGTCCAGGACCGACCAGGTACCGTAGATATAATTGGTGCCCCATCGGCCGAACCAAGGCCCTTCGGGCTCTTGGTGGTGGCGCAGGAACTCGATGGCCCGTTGCAAGGACTCCTCCGAATCCGGCCCGCCCGCCTGGCCCAAGAGGCCGACACAGCGTGCTGTAACGTCGCAGGTGGGGGGATCGAGCAGGGCCCCGTGATCCGCAAAGGGGATGTGATTGAGGTAGTAATAAGTGTTGTCGGAATCGAATGCGGCGAAGCCTCCGTCGCGGGATTGCATCCCGCGGATCCAGGTGAGGGCCCGCGCCACGGATTCTCCGTAGCGCCCCCCTAACCCCGATTGATGCATGGCAATGGCCACGGCGGCTGTGTCATCGAGGTCCGGATAATGGGCATTGTTGTACTGGAAGGCCCATCCCCCGGCGGGGAGATCTGGGTGGGTCTCTCGCCAGTCCCCCACCGGCTCGGTGACCTGGCGCTCGACCAGCCAGTCGAGGCCGTGTACGGCCTCCTCTGGCGGTTTTTCCCCGGACTCCTGGAGGGCATGGACGGCCAGCGCCGTGTCCCAAATCGGGGAAACGCAAGGCTGGCAATAGGCTTTTTCACCATAGTCCACCACCAGGTGGCGGAGGGCCCGTCCGGCCTGGATGCGGTAGGGATGGTCCGGGCCGTAGCCGAGATGGGCCAAGGCCTCATAGGCGTTGACCATGGCCGGAAAGATCGCCCCCAGTCCGTCTTCGCCGTTCAGGCGCTCGATGACCCAATCCCGGGCTCGTTGCAGGGAGCGCCTCCGGATCCGGTTCGGGAGCAAGAACTCCAGCCGGGCCGCAGACCGCTCCACCCCCAAGCAGATCAGGTTGGTCCAGGACCACACGGGGAAATATTTGCGCTCCTTTTCCGGGGGAGTGGTGAAGAGCTCCTGGACCCCGATCCCTCGCGGGTTCTGGGCTTGCGCGCCCAGGGCGTACAGGATGGAAAGCGGGACCATGACGGTCCGCGACCAATAGGAGACCTTGCTGAGGTGGAAGGGGAACCAGCGCGGGAAGAGAACGATTTCGGGGGGCACCAGAGGGGTGCCCCGCCAGGGAATCTGTTTGAACTGGGCCAAAAGGATGCGGGTGAACACATTGGCGCGGGCTGCGCCGCCCTGATCGAGGATCGCCCGGCGGGCCTCAGCCATGTGCTCGGCATCGGGATCGTCCCCGGCAAGCTTCAGGGCGTAGTAGGCCTTGATGGTACAGCTCAGGTCCTGGTGGCCATCCGTGTAAAGGGGCCAGCCACCGTGCTCGGGATCCCGCCGGGAACGGATGTAGCGGGCCAGCTTGTTCTCCAGAACCTCATCGATCTCCCCCATGAAATGCATCATGAGGATGTATTCCGAGGGGATGGTGCAGTCCGCCTCCAACTCGTAGCACCAGTGCCCGTCAGGCTCCTGTTCGGAGAGAAGGGCCCGCTGGGCCTGGGCGATGCTACCCTCGAGGACATCCAGAGGCGTCCCCAGCTGCTCGGGCTCGGACTCGGTGGCTCGGAGGGCGGTGGGCTCCTTTCCAGTCAGCCAGTCCAATGCGCGCTCCCAGGGAGTGGCCGACTTCGGACGCTTGGCAAGGTGGTATTCCCCATTTTTGGTGGTGACCTCAGTCCCCGGGCAGTGGCGGTGGGAGGATAGGTCCGGCACCTAGATCCTGGACAAGGACCTTAACGCCCCGAGGACCAATACCCGAGGTCCGGGACCTGGGTCAAGGCGTAGCCACGTCCGAACCCCTGAAACTCCCTGATTGTCCTCAGGGTTGGGTACGTACGGGCATGGATCCCCCGTTGGTCGCGCTCAGCCGGACAACCCCGTCATCGCGGGCACAGCGAAGCGATCCGACCCCAGCGGGCCGTCCCGATCCAGCGAGGGATCACCTAATCAGGCCCCGAAGGGGACTCCTCGTCACTGCGCTGCTCGGAGCGACGGTCCTCTGGCCCTTCGCATTGCCAAGGGCCCCGACGCGCTCTGGCACCCCACCCCCACTGGTGAAAGGATTGCCACACGGCGCGTCGGAGTACCAACAAAGGCCGAAATTGGCCAAGGCCGTGATAGGATATGCCCCACAATGGCGGTGGCTTCGGAGCCCCAATTGGGCGGTGGCATCCAAGGATAAAGCGAAATGGCCGGGAATTCCATTGGCGAGCTCTTTCGACTTACCACGTTTGGAGAGAGCCACGGGCCCGCCCTGGGTGGGGTGGTGGACGGGTGTCCCCCGGGCTTGGCCCTGACCGTAGAGGATATCCAGCAGGATCTGGACCGTCGTCGCCCGGGACAGAGCCGTTATACCTCCCAGCGTCGCGAGACGGACGAGGTGGAAATCCTTTCCGGGGTCTTCGAAGGGGAGACCACCGGCACCTCGATTGGACTGATGATCCGGAACACCGATCAACGGAGTAAGGATTACAGCGATATTCGCGGCAAATTCCGGCCCGGACACGCCGACTATACCTATTGGGCCAAGTACGGTCGCCGGGATTATCGCGGTGGAGGCCGCGCCTCCGCTCGGGAGACGGCGATCCGCGTAGCGGCCGGTGCCATCGCCCGGAAGTACCTGCGGGAGAGCCTTGGGGTCCAAGTAAGGGCGTGCCTGGAAGCCATGGGGGATATCCGGATCGAGCGTAGGGACTGGTCTGGGGTGGAAGACAATCCCTTCTTCAGCCCCGACCCCGACCGGGTCCCGGAGCTGGAGCAGGCCATCGATCGGCTTCGCAAGGAAGGCGATTCCGTGGGCGCCCAGATCCATGTCGAGGCCCAGGGTGTCCCCGTGGGCCTGGGCGAGCCGGTGTTTGATCGACTGGAGGCCGATTGGGGGAAGGCCCTAATGGCGATCAACGCGGTCAAGGGGGTGGCCGTGGGAGCGGGGTTCCAATCGGTTACCCAAAAGGGGTCCGAGCACGGTGACGAGATGGACGCCAGCGGCTTCCTCTCCAACAACGCCGGCGGTGTCCTCGGCGGCATCAGCACCGGTCAGCCCCTGACGGCCAGCATTGCCATCAAGGCGACCTCCAGCATCGTAACCCCCCGCCGCAGCCTGGACATCGAGGGTAATGAGGTCAGCATCGCCACCAAGGGGCGTCACGATCCCTGTGTGGGGATTCGCGCGGTGCCCATCGTAGAGGCCATGACGGCCTTGGTTCTGATGGATCACTACCTCCGGAACCGCGGACAGTGCGGTCTCCGCCGGGGAGGGCAATAGGCCTCCCGCTCGGCCGCGGCCAACAGACAAATCCTTCCCACGCGAGCGAGCCCGCTAGGAGCCTACCGTGGATGTCGGCTCGGGCCCGCTTACCGGGACCGCGGCTTCCCCTCGCCACCTGGCACCCCGGTTCGCGGGCTTTTATTGCGTTTACTTCGCGACGCTCGGGGCCCTGCTGCCCTATTGGAGCCTCTATCTGGAGTCCCTGGGCATGGGAGCGGTCCAGATCGGGCTTTTGGTCGGGGCAATCCAGCTAACCAAGGTGGTCGGCCCCAACCTGTGGGGCCCCCTGGCCGATCGCACCGGCCGACGCATGGCTGTAGCCCGGGGTACCGCGTTCCTGGCCTTTTTGGCCTTCTTGCCTCTGTATGCCTTCCAAGGGTTCTGGGCCATGCTGCCCGTGGTGGCCCTGTTCGCGCTCTTCCATGCCGGCCCCCTGCCACTGGTGGAGGGCGCGGTCTGGGACCTGGTTCGGCGACTGCGGGCCCATTACGGGCGGATCCGTTTGTGGGGCTCGATCGGATTTATTGCTACCGCGGTAGGCCTGGGCCCCCTGCTGGACCGCCACGGCCTCGGCCTGATCCTGCATTGTCTAGCGGCTCTCTTCCTGGGGATCTTCCTGCTGACCTGGCTGGTCCCCGAGCCGGTTGGAGGTGGCGAGACAAGGCAGGCAGGATCTCCCTTCCGGAGGCTCCGGCAGCCCCATGTTTGGGGCTTCTTCGCCACGACCTTCCTCATGCAGGCCAGTCATGGGGTCTATTACGGCTTCTTTTCCATCCATCTCCAGGACCACGGTTTCTCCCGTTTGGTCATTGGGCTCCTTTGGGGGCTCGGGGTGCTGGCGGAGGTAGTCGCCTTCCTCGGGACCGATCAGTTGGTTCGCCGACTCGGCGTCCGGTCGCTGCTCATCGGAAGCCTCGCCCTCGCCGGATTCCGTTGGGCCCTGATCGGGGCCACGCTGCAGCCCGTCTGGCTGCTCGTCGCCCAAACCCTCCACGCGGCCACCTTCGCCGTTTTCCATGCGGCTGCGGCTCGCCATACTCACGACCTGTTCCCCGAGTGGGAGCGCTCCTCGGGGTTCGCGCTCTACTCCAGTCTGGCCTTCGGCTTGGGAGGGGGCCTGGGGACCCTCCTTGCGGGGTCCCTGTGGGGGCTCCTAGGAGGGAGTGGGGCCTTCGTGGTGGCTGCGGGATTGGCCCTTGCGGGACTGGCCGTGATGCTGCAACGGGAGTCGCCTCGCGGCCCGGGCTTGCCACCCGGTAAGGGGCAAGGCGCTGTAGGAAGGTCCGGTCGAGTGGGGGACGGGATCCTGGTGGGGTGATATCCCTTGGCGTGCGGACTACTGATCCAGGCCGCGGTCCTCCAGCAGCCGATTGACCAGGGCCCGCGTATCGTCCGGCTCGTCCATCTTCTCCGCGGGGGTCCAGGAGTAATCGGGCTCCAGGCGATAGGACCCCTGGAAGGCATGGGGCGGCTGGTTTGCCCAATCCTCGGGGGAGAGCATGGAGAAATAGAGGGTCCCGTCCTCCTTCTGGTAGAGGTGGTAGACCTTGCCGGGCTGGCGCTTGAAGTTGCACTTGGCCTTGTGGAGCTCCATATCCTGTTGGGCCGAGTCCAGGATGTCCTGAGCCTCCGCCTGCAAGGCCTTGATCTGGTCAGCGATGACCTTGAGCTTGCCGCTCACCTGGGTGTGCACCATTTGATCGGCCAGTTCGATCTCCTGGGCCGTATTGACCAGGCTATAGGCGGGAGCCCCGCGCTCGACAGGGTAGGGCGATGTGCTGTCGGGACCCTCGTGCCGCTCACCCTTGTCCTGGGGCTCCTGGTGGGCACCGCCCTCGGGGTCCGGGTCCTTCTCGTGGTCCTGGCTCATGGTCTCCTCGGGTGATCCGGCTTGAGACTCTATACCCTAGCCCCTCCCAGCAGGCGCCTTCAAGTTGGTGCCTCGCGGGCTCGGGAAGGACTCTCCGGGTTCATGGGGCTGCCAACCTCCAGGTCGCCGAGGCATTCGCCCATGCGGACATGCTGGCCCTCCGCCAATTCCGGATCCCAGCGCAGAGTGGCCGCTGGGAAAAGGGCGATCACTGTCGAGCCCAGGCGGAACCGGCCCATCTCTTGCCCTCGCTGGAGGGTCCAGGTGTCCGGACCGGACCTCGGATAGCTCCAGTGCCGAATTTCCCCCTTCCCGGCCGGGGTTACGGTTCCGTGCCATGTGACCTGGATGCTCGCTACCAGCATGGCCCCGACAAGGATCAGGGCCATGGGTCCCGCCTCGGTGCGAAATAAAGCCACTACCCGTTCGTTGCGGGCCAGCAGTCCGGGTACCGCTGCCGTCGTGGCCGGTCCCACCGAGAAGACGCGCCCCGGCACGTGGACCATCTCGGTCAGGACTCCGGTCACCGGCATGTGGACCCGGTGGTAATCCGGGGGGGCCAAGTAGACGGTGACATAGCTGCCGTCCTGGAAGGCCTTCGCCCGTTCCGGGTCCCCCCCCAGCAAAGAGGTGAGGTCCAGCTTGCGATCCTTGGCCTGGATCAGGTCCTCTCCCGCCAGCCGGCCGAAGCCGCTCAGGGTGCCATCGGCGGGGCAGGCCGTGCCGTTTGGCCGGGGACAAATGGGCCGGGCCTCGAAGCGTAGGGAGCGAGTGAAGAACGCGTTCAGGCTGGCATAGGCTTCGGGGTCCGGCTCGGTGACTTCCGTCCAGTCCACCCCAAAGGCCCGATTGAATCCCTGGATCAAGGCACGCACGAGCCTTGGGTGGCGTGCATCGGCGAAGCGTCCGGCGAGCCGGGAGAGACCGTGGTGCGGCAGGATGAGCTGGAGCCGAGCTAGGGCTTTTCGCAAGCCGGAAGCGGCTTTGGCCATGGCTGGGCTCCCCGAGGTAGGCTCACCTCCCCAAGGATAGACGCAAGCCCGTGACTAGGGTAGGAGTGTTTACTTGTCCGTTGGTGTTGGTGGTCCCGCCCGGCGGCGCTTCCAGGGCGCGCTCGGCTCGGGGCATGCCGGAGGAGAAGGGCGATTGCCATGGGTTTTTTCTGGATTAAAGGGTGAGCTACCGTGAGGGTTTCCGCTGAAGAACTGCGCCGGGCCCGGGAGGCCACGGAGGGCCTTTTGGAGGAAATGGGGCTGGCGGCCTACCTTTACGAGGTGGGCCAGGGCGAGACCGGCTGGATAATCCGAGTGGAATGCGCGGTGGCCAACGGCTGGCAGGTGGTGGAGATCCCCGCGACCAAAGAGGACCTGCTAAAGGCCCCTTCGGATGCCCGGGTGCGGGCCCGTCTACTCCAGGAGTGGAGTGACGAGCTGGGGTCTTGCCGGCGCCTGGCCGATTCGTAGGGTCCCGGGGATGTACCATTCCGCCTGTCCGGACCGGCGCTTGTGCCTGTACCTCTAAGGCCTCCAAGATCGGTCTGCGGTCCATAGCTCGGGACAATCGGAGCAAAGCGAGAGGAGATCCTCCCATGGCGACTGTGACGCTAAAGGGCACCGAGATTCACACCAATGGGGATTTGCCCCAGGTGGGGGAAACGGCTCCTGATTTCACCCTCGTGGACAAAGACCTAAACGAGCGGTCCCTGTCGGAGGTCCCCGGCAAGAAAATCCTCAATATTGTGCCGAGCCTGGACACACCGATCTGCGCCGAATCAACCCGCCGCTTCAACGAGTATGCTCAGGAGAACCCGGACGCCACTGTGCTCATCATCTCCGCCGACTTGCCTTTCGCCCAGCAGCGATTCTGCGGCAACGAGGACCTGGACAATGTAATGCCTTTGTCCATGATGCGGGGAAAGTCCTTTGCCCGGGATTACGGGGTCCTGATCGAGGACGGCCCCTTGGCCGGGGTGACCGCCCGTGCCGTTCTTGTCCTGGACCAAGACAATCGGGTCCTCCATCGGCAATTGGTACCGGAAATCGCCGAAGAGCCGGACTACCGCGAGGTCCTGGACGCCCTCGGCTAAGCGGTCAATCCCCCCGGTGGGGAGCTGTCGGGGGAGCTAGTCCCCGGTTGGCCCCTGGTGAAGTCGGTTGGGGCTTGAAAGAGGGGCGGCCTCTTCGGACCGGGGTGGGCGCAACCGGGCCTGGTCCCCCGGGCGGATCCCGTGGCGGGCGAACCACCCGCGCTTGACCTCCAAGGCGTATTGCGCCGGGCCTTGGGAAGGGTAGGTCCGCTCGGTTTGCGCGGGCTCCATCCCCTCGATGTTCAGGATCCGCCCCCTTCCGGTAAGGAAGGCCACTGACAGGGGGATGGAGGTGTCCTTCATCCAGAACCGCCGGTGGGCGGAATCCGGCCAGACGAAGAGCATGCCCCGGTCCCGGTCCAGCTCCTTTCGTCCGGAGAGGCCTTTGCGCCGCTCTTCGGGGGTGGTGGCCAGCTCCGCCCATAGGCCGGCCTGGTCGAATTCCACCCGGACCCATCTCCCCGTTTCGGACTCTGGCTCGAGTCCAACCGCCATACCGCAGAGGAGCACCGAGGCCAGTACGAGCCCCCGCCATTTCATGGGTCGTCTTCCTGCTTCCGGGGGTGGCGGCCCCGGGCCTTTCGGGACAGCTTACGGATGCGGCGCAGGGAGCGATTGATCCGCTCCGGAGGGATCTCGCCTCCCCGGACGAGATCCCGCATGGCTTCTCGGGCCCGGGCAGCGATCCGGGGCTGGTAGACCGTGTTGTTGGCGAAAAGGAGGATGTCGGCCCCGGCGCGAATGGCCCGTCGGATGGTGGTCTCCAGGGCATACCGGTCTCGGATGGCCCGCATCTGGAGGTCATCGGTTACTACCGGGCCCTGGAAGCCCAGCCGCTTGCGCAGGAGCTCGCTGATGACGCGTTTGGAGAGGCTCGCTGGCCACGTCGAGTCCAGCTCCCTGTGGTAGAGGTGGCCCACCATAACGGTGTCCACCAGGTCCATTTCCAGGAGACGGCGATAGGGGAGGAGCTCCTCGGCGCGCCAGCTCCCGGTGATGTCGGGTAGGTCCAGGTGGCTGTCCTCGGCCGCGCTGCCGTGCCCGGGGAAGTGCTTGACGGCGGTGAGGACGCCTTCCGCCCGGTGGGCCCGGATCACCTCGGCCGCCCGGGGAGTCACCTCCTCCGGATGGGCCCCGAAGCTGCGGCCGAGCCCCCCTATGGACGGGCTCCCCTCCTTGGTGGCTAGATCCACTACTGGAGCCAGGTTCCAGTTGATGCCGAGATCGGCCAGCTGCGCGGCGGTGGATTGGGCAGCGCGTCGAGCCCGGGCCACGGGCTGCTCGCCCAGCGAGGCCGCCGAGGGCGAAGCCTGGAACCCGTCGGCGGGGTGCAGCCGAGCCACTTCTCCGCCTTCCTGATCGATGGCGATAAGCAGGCGATACGGGGCGGCCTCCTGCAGGGATCGGGTCAGGCGGCGGAGCTGGTCCGGGGAGCGGATGTTTCGATGGGAGGCCCCGCTGGGCACGTCCTGCCGGAACAGGATCACGCCTCCGAGCCGGTGCTCCCGGATGGCCTTTTGGATGCGGGAGCCCTTCCTGGCCTGGGTGCCCCGAAAGCCCACCACCAGCATCCGGCCCACGGGGCCGTCCAGGGCCTCCAGAGGCTGCGCAGGGGCTGCCAGGGCACAGGAGAGGCTCCCCCCGGGGAGCGTCAGGAGCAAGGCTGTGACTGCGGCTTCCAGCCGCCGGCGGCCTCGGGGCACGCCAGGGGAGGTCTCCCGAGCTCGCGGCCGGACGGATCGAGGGCTACCCGGTAACGAAGCCAGTAAAGCCCTCCATGAAGCGCTGCACCCGAGCGCGCTGATCTTCGTCCACCATTCGAAGATCCTCGTCGAAGGCCTCCCGGGCCCCGGCCAGGAAGAGGTGGTCGCGGAACCAGGGGCGCAGGCCCAGGGTGTGCAGCACGGAGAGCCAGGCGTCCTGGGCGTAGCGGCTGCCCACCGGGCTGGGGGAGGCCCCCATCAGGGCGACGGCCCGACCCCCGAATACCCTGGGCTGGTCGGTCTGGGGGCGGGAGAGCCAGTCGATGGCGTTCTTAAAGGGCCCGGGGATGGAGTGGTTGTACTCGGGGGTGGCCAGGACCAGGCCATCCGCCGAGGCGATCCGCTCCTTCAGCGAGGCCACCGGTCCCGGAATACCCTCGTTGGCTTCCACATCCTGATTGTAGAGGGGGATGCCCTCGATGGTGGCCACCTCCAGGTGACTGCCCCGCGGTACCAGCTCGGAGGCGGCGTGTAGAAGGGCCGTGTTGAAGGACTCCCGGCGCAGGCTGCCGGAGATCCCCAATAGACTTGCCATGGGGGGCTCCCCTTCAGGTGGGGTCGGAATTCCGGCGAGGGGGATCCAGCTGGGCCAGGGCCTCGAGGTGGAGGGTGGTCCGCAGGCTCTCCATCCGGGCCCGGGCCTTGTGGAGATAGCGGTCTCCTACCTCCGAATCGCCCTCGTCGAGCTCTTCGAGCCGCCGGAGGGTATGGCGAAGGACTTCGTCCAGCTCCTGCAAGGTGGCCATGGCTGATCTCCCCTGGTGCCGAGGCCGTCAGGGTGGCGCACATGCCCCGGCCCCGCAAGACCGGCCCCGTGTTTAGGTTAGCCCGTAGGCCGGCTGTCCCGGACCATATGGCTCACTTCGGGACAAAGCGGCTCGGGGAGGGCAACGGGGGAAAACCAGTCCGCCTCCACCGCGTCGTCCCCGGGCTCGATCCGCCCTTGGAGATAGGTTAGGCGAACGGCGATCAGGACGTAGTGGTAGCCCGGCCCGTTTTCCTCGTCGGGCTGGATAAGGTCCAGGGCAGTAATTGGCTCTTCGGGGCGGGCCTGGATTCCGGTTTCCTCGCGCACCTCCCGGCGTGCGGCCTCGCGGAAGGGCTCGCCCGGCTCTACCGCTCCCCCGGGAAAGCCCCAGTAATTCGCATGGGGCGACCGCCGGCGCTTGACCAGCAGGACCCGGTCCCGGCGCCAGATCACCGCCAGGACACCGGCCTGGGGTTGCGAATTCGATGGCCGAGTCCCGGATCGGCTCATAGGCAGGGGCTCGTAGAGGTGGGTGGTCGGCGAGGGGGCGCCAAAAACCGGAGACCATCCAGCGCTTGGCCGGGGGGGTCGGGGTTGATACCGTTGCCGGCCGTTTCCCGCAGGCCCGGGGAGGTCTTGCCCATGAGCGATCTCCAGAAGGCCCTGGCCCTGGTGCTGGCCGGGGCCGGGGGCTGGCTCCTCTACCTTTTGGGTCCCATCCTAACCCCTTTCCTGGTAGCGGGGCTGCTGGCCTACCTCGGTGACCCGATTGTGGACCGGATCGAGGCCCGGCGGGTTCCCCGCGGAGCCGCCGTTGGGGTGGTCTTCCTGGGCCTGTTTGCCCTGGTGGGCCTGCTCCTGTTCCTGCTGATCCCCCTGATCGACAGCCAGATCCGTACGCTGGTGGCCAATCTGCCCGTCTACCTCGAGCGGATCGAATGGCTGGTGGGGCCCTGGCTTCGGGAGCGCTTTGGCCTGGAGCCCAATGCCTCCGCCCTCGGGGTCCTCGGGGAATCGATCCGCGCCCACTGGCAGGAGGCGGGAGGGTTGGCCGCAACCGTGGCAACCCATGTGTCCCGTTCGGGAATGGCGCTGATCGGATGGGCCGCCAATCTGGTTTTGGTCCCCGTGGTGACCTTCTATCTGTTGCGGGACTGGGATCGCCTCCTGGACGGACTCAGGAGCCTCCTTCCCCGGTCCCGAGAGGCCACCGCGGTCCAGCTGGCCCGGGAGACCGACGAGGTTTTGGGCGCCTTCCTCCGCGGCCAGCTTCTGGTCATGCTGGCCCTGGGCGGGATCTATGCCACCGGGCTCTGGCTGGTGGGACTGGACCTTGCTTTCCTGATCGGAGGGGTGGCGGGGCTGGTCAACTTCGTTCCCTACCTGGGCTTTATCCTGGGCATTTTGTTGGCCGAGATCGCCATGGGGGTCCAGACCGGCCAGCCCCTCGATATGGCCCTCGTTCTGGCCGTTTTCGCCTTCGGACAGGTGCTCGAGGGTTCCGTCCTG
>JAHEOG010000136.1 GCA_018609925.1 Gammaproteobacteria bacterium | reverse complement strand
CCAGGGCGTACTCGAAAACCTCCAGCCGGGTCTTCTTGTTGGACTCGGCGAGCGCAGTCTCCCGGAGCTCGTCGAAGCCCTCGCGGTCCAGCACCGTCCAGGGTACAGGCTGTTGATGCAGGACGCGCTCGCGGATCGCCTGGGCCTGCTCCTCCTTGCCCTGCATCTCGAGCCGATGGGCCTCCTGTTGCCACTCCTCCGTGCTGGAGGCCTCCTCGGCGACGTCCAGCTCGCCGGTGAACCGCTCTAGCTGGAGCAGCTCCATGACCGGATGGTCGTGATCGGCCTCGATGATGTAGAGGTTGCGCACTGCCCGAGTGGCGGCGACGTAGAGGGCATTGATGTAGAACTTATAGACCTCCAGGGACTTGTCGCGCTTGTCCCGGGCGCGGGCGTAGGGCAGCTCGTCCTTCGCCAGGTCCGCCGGCTCCACGCCGCGGGCGATCTCCCGAAAGGCCTCGGCCTCCCCGCTGACGAAGTCGTAGAGGACGATGCTGTCGTACTCCAGGCCTTTGGCCTCCTGGACCGAGAATACCAGCGGGGTGCTGAACCACTCGCGGGCAGCAGGCTTCTGGTCGGGATGCATGACCAGCACGGCGATGCGGGCGCTGCGGGAGGTGCGGCTGTCGAGCTCGCGCTTGACTGTTTCACTGTCGTCGAGCAGCTGGAGCTGGCCTGTGCTGTCCGTGACACTGCGGACCAAGTAGTTGCTCTCCCGGTCCACAGAGCCGAAGCGAGCGTGCTTGAGCTTCAGGATCCGGTTGGCCACCGCCGTCACCGCCGCGGTGTTGCGGTAGTTGGCGTGCAGGATGCGGATCACCTCGTGCGGACCCGTCAGCTCGCGCTCCTGGAAGAAAAGGGATTTCACCCGCGCCCAGGAGAAGAAGTTGGGGTGGACAATCTGATTGGAGTCACCGCACAGCAGGAACTGCCCCGGGTAGCGCAGCATCCGTAGGATGAGGTAAAGCTGCACGTTGGTCAGGTCCTGTACTTCATCCACCACCACGAAGTCGTAGCGCGGCTCCACCCGCTCCAGGTACCGGTGGCTGACGATGTTGGGATCGTAGAGGTTCTCGGACTCCAGGAAGCGGAGGTAGCGCTCGAAGAGGTCGTAGACCTCGGGGCGCTCGGCCTCGGTGAAGATGGACTGCTTCACCCCTAGCGCCAGGTATGCCTCCCGGCTGAGCCACGGCTCCTCGCCCACCGGCCCGGTGATCACCCCGCGGATCTCCTCGAAGACCTTCTGGGGGTCCTTGAGCCGGGTCTTGGGCCAGTGGCGCTGGAACCAGCCCTGGAAGTCGCGCATGGTGGCCTCCCGCCCTTCGGGTACCCGGATGGTCTCCAGAAGCTCCTGGAATGAGAGGAAGTCGACTTCCTGGTCGTCGTTGGTGTAGCCGTGGGCGTAGTACCAGTCGCGGGCATTGCGCACCAGGTAGGCAGACAAGCTCACGTAGAGCACATCGCCGATGGCGTGCTTCATCTTCTCCAGGGTCAGCGCGGTCTTGCCACTCCCAGCCGAGCCCACGACCACTAGCGGCACGCCCATCTCGTAGACCGTCTCCTGGTCATCGTCGAGGGAGAGGGCCTTGTCTAGGATGTGGATCCGGTCGCGGCTGGGGTGCAGGTAGGTCAGCTCGTCCACGACCTCGGGCTCCGGGGCCGCCACCGTCGGGATGCGGTCCTCGTCGACCGTGGCCCCGCCCAGGAAGCGCGAGCGCTCGTAGGCGTGGTTGGGGATGTGCTCGAGTAGAAGGGCACAGGTCTCGCCACAGTGGCGACAGAGGCTGAACAGGAGCCGGTCGCGCTTATTGAGTCGGGCGCGGAACAGATTGTCGCCGACCTTCTTGACCTCAGCCTGGTCGAACCGGCCTGCCTCCAGCATGCTGGAGACCTTCCCGAAGTTCGGTACCCGCTCCGTAACTAGCTCGTTGTAGACAAGGACTCGCATTCAACCTCCTGAGCTGCCCTTCCTACGAGATCGCTTTGTCGCTGCGCTCCTCGCGATGACGAATAGGGTGGTTGTCATTGCGAGGGCCCCTCGGGCCCGTAGCAATCTCGTTGGAACGATTCTATCGTCTGAATGGCCCCGTTCCACCTGAGGTGCCCTTCCCGCGAGATTGCTCAAAGCTGCGCCTCGCTCACGATGAAGGAACCGAAGGGGCGCCGCCGCGAGCGCGTTGTTGCGTCGCTCAGGGGACCTACAATTGGTAGGGGATCCGGATGTTCGGACTCTCTGGGGGGAAGTCTTTGGTATTCCGGGTAACGAAAAGGGCCTGCTGACACTCGGCTGTAGCCAGAATGATGGCGTCTGGGAGTTTAATCCGGTTCTCACGCCGCAACATGACGGCCGACTCGGCCACCTCTCTGTCGACAGAGATGACATCGAAGGTCTCGAGGAAATCGCGGACAAGGCATTCCTCCTCAGGGTCCCGACAGCCTACCAGCACTTCCATCCAGGTGATCCGACTAATAAGGCGCTGGCTGTGGCGTTGGAGCTCATCCGCTGCTTGGCCAACGCCGTTGAGATAGTCCACCAGGATGTTGGTATCGAAGGCCGCCTTCATTCAGCCCACTCGGCACGAAGGGCCCTCTGGTAGCCAAGGCCCTCCTCCCGTCCCCTCCAGATGCCGAATGCGGGTGACTGCCGGCCTGGCGCCGGGCGAGCCGCAAGGTAGGTACGGATGGCTCGGCGAATGGCTTCTGCCTGCGAAATCTTGTGCCGTTTCGCCACCGCCTTGAGGGCCTGCAGCTCTTCCTCGGGGAGATCGACAATGGTGCGCATTGGTGCTCCAAAACAGATATCTGATAACGATATCATGCACTTATTCAGGGAGTGATGCAACGGCCTTGGGGTGTCTACCCTTCCTCCCGAAGGGCCTTTCCCTAGGATAGGGGGCCGTCATATAAAGGCACTGGACTTTGAGGAAGAGGTAGGAGGTAAGCTGGGGGAGGAGGAGAGACGAGCCGTCAAGCGCCTGGAGCGCCTCGCAATGCCAGTGTCTCTCCTCCCGCCAGTCTCCGGCCCAAGCCACGTTAAAGCGGGTAAGGCGTAACAGCCTCGTTGACCCCCATATGACCGGGCGGGCCGATTTCCCCCAACCAAGACCAGGATAGCGCACTATGACCCAACAAGCCCACCATTTGGAAGCCCCGGAAAGTGTTGGCGTGGACGTGAGCAAGGCGAAGCTTGCCATTGCCGAGCGCCACCATGGGACCCTGTACCAGCGGACGGTGGCCAACACGGCGGAGGCGGCTGACGCCTTGGCGCAAGAGCTCGTGGCGCGCGGATTTCGGGGCAAGCTGGTGGTGGAGGCCACCGGCGCCTACCATTGGCCGGTGGTGCTGGCCGCGAGCGAGCAGGGACTGGATAGCCGGTTGGTCAATCCGCTGCAGGCAGCCAAACACCGCCAGGGGCGGGTCCGCAAGTGCAAGACGGACCGGGTGGATGCCGGTGTGCACGCCGATATGGCGCTGACCGAGCGGGAATTGCCGCCGCCGTTTCGGCTGGATCGCTCCGCGCTGCGTTTGCGCCAGCACCTGAGCCTGATGGAGAGCCTGGAAGGCACGATCCAAGCCCTGCAGGGCACACTGCACGGCCATCGCGAGGCGGCAGCATTCGCCGGCGTGGCCCCGGTGGAGTCGGTGGCGGAGCTGGAAACCAGCCTGAGCCAGCTCAAGGCGCGCCATCGGGCCCTCCAGCGGGAGGCGGACGCCCTTGCCAAGCAGCTCGATAGCCAGCAACGGCAGCGCCAGTGGAGCGCTTTGCCCGGCATCACCGAGGAGCTCGGGGCCCTACTCGGCGCCTTGCTGGATGGGGAAAAGGGTTCCGGCAAAAGCTGGGTGGCCTTTCTCGGCCTGGATATCAGCGTCCGCCAGAGCGGGCGGCTCGTGGGCAAGGGCAAGTTGAGCAAGCGCGGCAGCCCCTATTTGCGCAAGCGCCTGTATCAGGCGGCTTGGGGGGCGGCCATGAACCATCCCCAGGCCCGAGCCTACTACGACAGCCTAAAGGCCCAGGGGAGGGCCCATCAGGAGGCTCTGATCATCATTGCCCGCAAGCTGGTCCGGGCCGGGTTCGCGCTGACCCAGGACCCAGGCCGGGGGGTCGATGCCAATCGCCTGTTTCAGGTATCCGCTTGACAACCACCCTTTAGCGGGCATTGCGAGCCCTCGTTAAGGGCGAAGCAATCTCGTTGGAACACCACCGACCCAGAACCCTCTTTCACAGGTAAAAGGCAAGGCCTGACCTACGACGTAACAGACGCCCCCTAAAAAAGGGGCGCCAATCATCTCGCTTCAAGGCACAGATCAGACCGCCCCTTGAGGCGGGGCGCCTTACCTGCGCGTCGGGCGACTTACCAGCCCGACTCCTCTTCTTCGCTCTGGCTGCTTTGACCACTGCCGGAGGAGCCACTGCCGGTGGCCTTTTGATACTCGGAGCGGCTGATCTTGCCGTTGCCGTCGATGTCGGCCTGGTCCATGCTCACCCCGGCGGCCTGGGCCTCCTGCTTGGTGAGGTTGCCGTCGCCGTCGGAGTCGAGCTTGCTGAAGCTCTGGCCGCCGGCCGCCCACACCGGAGCCGAGGCCAGACCCAGGATCAATGCGGTGGTCAAGAGTTGCTTCTTCATGATTCTCTCCTCTCTGAGGGTCAGGGAGCGCTGGGCGCTCCCCGTTTGCCTTTATCGGGACCTAAGCAACCCTTGTGCCAAGCTCCGGCGGGCTGGGGTTCCGCCGGCCCTGGACCGGGGTTGGCTCGGGTCCCAGCGCTCCATGGCGGGCCCTGCTGTCCCGCTGACGGGACACCTGCTACGGGGGGAGTGGGTGGGACAGTCCCGCCTCGGGCGGTCCAGGGCAAGAGGGGGGTATCGGGGAAGACCAACACTACCGATCGGGCCGGTCCCGAGGGAGGGGAGGGCAGGGAATCTACAGGGGGAAAATAGGGAGGCCGTGCCCGGAACGGGATCCCCTCGATCCGGGGCTCACGCTCGGGGCCTGTCTTGGCGGGCGGGGCGGGTGAGGTTCAGGAAAACCCCGAGGGCGAGGAGAAGCACACTGGCCCCGCCCAGGATGGCGACTGGGTAGCCGAGGTTGCCGGCGAGCTCGAGCTGGCTGTACTTGATCACCATGATCAACGCCTCCAGCACTAAGGCGATGCAGACGACCCCGACAAAGCGGGTGATGATCCGCCGGAATTCGGCCAGGATGTCGGCCTCGGCGGTGCTGGTGTACTCCTTGCCGATCCCCAGACCGAGCTCGAAGGTGGCCACCGAGACGATGGCGGTGTTGATGGCGGCGATGAAATCGGCGATCAGGGCCTCGCTGCCCTCCCCCGGCAACCCGGTCAGGGCGACATGGACGAGCCGGGCGAGAGGGGCCTCGCCCTCAAGGGCGGCCGCGGCGAGCTGGCCCAGGGTGGCCAGGAATTGGGTGACGGCAAGCATCCCGATGACGACCGAGAGGACCAGAAAGAAGCCGGCGAAGGCAAGTGCCAGGGAGACCTTGACCCGCTCGGTGACGCGCACTACAGTCCCCCGAGCAGGCGCCCGGTGGGCTCGACCAAGGCCACCCCCTCGGGGCTGGCCTCAATGAAGGTGGCCAGGCAGGTCGGGAGGGGGCCGGTGACTTCTCCCTTTTCTCGCGTGGTGTGCTGGGGCGGCGGGCTTGCGGGCGCAGT
>JAHEOG010000135.1 GCA_018609925.1 Gammaproteobacteria bacterium | reverse complement strand
CCGCTCGCCGGCCCGGCCCGGGTGGCGGCGAGGGCGGCACTCGCGGATGGAGGGTGGCAGGACCGGACCCGCAGGGCCCTGGCGGAGGCCGGGGATAGCCTGGAGCAACTGCTGGAGGAGGCCGGTCTGGTCCAGGGCGGCGGAACGCCGCTGTTTCGGTGGCTGCCCCTGGGCCAAGCGGAGCCCGTTCACCGCACCCTGGCCCGGCAGGGGATATGGACCCGGTACTTCAGTGAGCCGAGCGGGGTCCGCTTCGGGCTGCCCGCCGGGGAGGATGCCTGGGAGCGCTTGCGTCGGGCCCTGGCCGCATTGCCTCCCGAAGCGCTCCCAGGGGGAGCCTAGCCGCGCTCCTGGGTGGGGAACAGCACCGCGGCCACCACTCGGTCCTCCCCCATCAGGAGGTTGTAAGTCCGGCAGGCGGCGGGGGTGTCCATGGTCTCGCAGCCCACCCCCGCGTCGATCAGGGGCGCGGTAACAACGGGGTCGGGGAAATCCATGTGGTCCCCGGTCCCCAACAGCACCACTTCCATCCCGGAATCGGCTAGCGGCTGCAGGTGTCCGGCTTCCAGCTCCCCGGGCCGTGTGGGCAGCCAGCCCTGCCAGAAGGTCTCCTTGAACAGCACCAGGGGCTCGACGAAACGGTCCTCGTTGACGCGGATCTCCCCCGGTCCGTAGCCCCGGACCAGGTAGCCGCCGTCTGTCGCCATTTCCCGAAAATCCATGTTCGACTCCCTGCGGTGGGCTTGGGAGAATAGTGCCATTCAGATCCGCGTGGAAGGGCCTCGGGCCCCTATGGGCGGTTTGACACCCCAAAGGCGGGGTCAGTAGATTCCACCGCCCTTACCCGGCGGATCCACTCCCACAGCTCGGTGCTCGGCGAGGCGCGTGATCGCCCATGGATAACGATTTCTACCGCATGAAGCGGCTCCCGCCCTACGTCTTCTCCATCGTCAACGAGCGCAAGCTCGCGGCGCGCAGGAGCGGAGTGGACGTGGTGGATTTCGGCATGGGCAATCCCGATCGCCCTACTCCACAGCACATCGTCGATAAGCTGTGCGAGGTGGCCCAGCGCGGCGATACCCACCGCTACTCGGCGTCCCAAGGCATTCCCCGACTGCGCAAGGCGATCGCCCAGCGCTACGCCGATTGCTACGACGTGGACCTGGATCCGGAGAGCGAAGCCATCGTCACCATCGGCTCCAAGGAGGGGCTGTCCCATCTCCTGCTGGCCACCATCGGGCCCGGGGACGTGGTGCTGGCGCCCAATCCCACCTATCCCATCCACGCCTACGGGGTGGTCATCGCGGGAGGCGACCTCCGTTCAGTGGAGATCGGGCCGGGCTTCGATCGCGCCGAATTCTTCGCGGAGCTGGAGCGCGCCGTCCGGGAGGGCTGGCCCAAGCCCAAGATGCTCATCCTGAACTTCCCGCACAACCCGACCACCACCGTGGTGGATCGGGGCTTCTTCGAGGAGGTCGTGGCCTTCGCCAAGGAGCACAGCCTGTGGGTGGTCCACGATTTCGCCTATGCCAACATCACCTTCGAAGGCAACAGCGCGCCCAGCTTTTTGGAGGCCCCCGGCGCCCGGGACGTGGGGGTGGAGTTCTACAGCCTATCCAAGAGCTTCAACATGCCCGGCTGGCGCGTCGGCTTCGCTGTTGGCAACCCCGAGCTCATCGCCGCGCTCAAGCGCATCAAGAGCTACCTGGATTACGGCATCTTCACCCCCATCCAGGTGGCCTCCATAATCGCCCTGGAAGGTCCCCAGGACTGTGTCGAGGACAACCGCCGGGCCTACCAGTCGCGCCGGGATACCCTGGTGGACGGGCTCAACGACGCGGGCTGGCCGGTGTCGAAGCCAGCGGGCTCCATGTTCGTCTGGGCCCCTATCCCCGAGCCCTTCCGGGAAATGGGCTCGCTGGAGTTTGCCAAATTCCTTCTCGACAAGGCCGCGGTGGCAGTCTCCCCCGGGATCGGCTTCGGCGAGTACGGCGACGGCCACGTGCGGTTCGGGCTGGTGGAGAATGAGCACCGCACCCGCCAGGCCATCCGCAACATCCGGCGCCTGATGCGCAACCACGCGCCGGCGGCGGTTGACTCGGGCACCAACTGAGAGGGAGGGCAGCCTGTGGAGCCCGTGCGGATCGGAATCCTGGGGCTGGGTACCGTGGGCGGCGGCACGGTGGCCCTGCTGCGGCGTAATGCCGAGTCCTTGCGCCGGCGCCTGGGGCGCCCCCTGGAGGTCACCCGGGTCGCGGTGCAGGATCCCGACAAGCCCCGTCCCGCCGATCTCAGCGGGATCGATTTGACCACGGATGCCGAGGGCGTTTGTACCGATCCCGATATCGACATCGTGGTGGAGCTGGTGGGCGGCGTGGACAACGCCGAGCCTTTGGTGCGCGCCGCCCTGGGCCATGGCAAGCCGGTGGTGACCGCCAACAAGGCCCTTTTGGCGGAGCGGGGCAACGAGCTCTTCCGCTTCGCGGGGGAGAAGGGCGTAGACCTGGCCTTCGAGGCGGCAGTGGCGGGGGGCATCCCCATTATCAAGGCGCTGCGCGAGGGGCTGGCCGGGAACCGGATCCAGAGCGTGCACGCCATCGCCAATGGCACGGCTAACTACATCCTGTCCCGCATGCGCACCCAGGGCCTGGAGTTCGAAGAGGCCTTGGCGGAGGCCCAGGACCTGGGCTACGCCGAGGCCGACCCTACCTTTGACGTGGACGGCATCGATGCCGCCCATAAGCTCGCCCTGGTGGCGGCGGTGGCCTTCGGCACCCCGATCAACTACGACGCCCTCCACATGGAAGGCATCCGCGCTGTCACGGGGGAGG
This sequence comes from Gammaproteobacteria bacterium, assembly GCA_018609925.1. Classification (GTDB taxonomy): domain Bacteria; phylum Pseudomonadota; class Gammaproteobacteria; order Thiohalorhabdales; family Thiohalorhabdaceae; genus Thiohalorhabdus. Next base: position 4,983 of record JAHEOG010000135.1, on the reverse strand, counting down.
ACATCCAGTTCGCTGCGGAGATGGGGTATCGCATCAAGCTCCTCGCCATTACCCGCCCAGCCGTGGACGACGGTGTGGAGATCCGGGTCCACCCGGCCCTGGTGCCGGAAAGCGCCATGCTCGCCGGGGTGGAAGGGGTCTTCAACGCCGTCGAGGTGGTTGGGGACGCCGTGGGACCGACCCTGTACTACGGGCCGGGCGCCGGGGCCGAGCCCACCGCCTCGGCGGTTGTGGGGGATCTGGTGGATGTCGCTCGCACCCTGGGGGCCCCTCCCGAGTACCGGGTTCCGTATCTGGGCTTCCATGCGGAGGGCATGCGTGAGCCTCGCTGGGCCCCCATCGAGGAGGTGGAGACCGAATACTACCTGCGGCTCCAGGCGAAGGACCAGCCCGGGGTGCTGGCTCAGGTAACCCGGATCTTGGCCGAGGAGGGCATCTCCATCGAGGCCATTCGGCAGAAGGAGCCCCTGCCTGGGGAGGAGGATGTCCCGGTGGTGCTTTTGACCCATACCACCCGTGAGCGAGCCATTCGCAAGGCGCTGGCCGCTATTGACCGCCTGGATGTCATTACCGGGCCGAGCCAGATGATCCGGCTGGAGGAAGTGGGAACGGGCTGATTCCCCGGCCTGCTCGGCCTTTCCCACCCTCTCCCGACCCGCTACCCCTGACCGCCCGGAATACCGCCGGGTGGCCACCCCCCCCGGTCTTAGGCCATCCGGGCCCATGCGAGGGCCTTAGCTTCCATGGAGTATCCTGTGAGCGCCAACGCACGCTACACGGGGCTGATCCAGCATTACGGCGATCGGCTCCCCATCGAGGATCCAGCCAGCGCGGTCTGTCTGGGCGAGGGCCGGACACCGCTGATCCGGACCTATAACCTCCCTCGGAGGCTAGGGTTCGAGGGCGAGATCTACCTCAAGTTCGAAGGGGTCAATCCCACAGGCTCCTTCAAGGACCGTGGCATGACCGTGGCGGTTACCAAGGCCTTCGATGAAGGGGCGCGGGCGGTGGTGTGCGCCTCCACCGGCAATACCGCCGCCTCGGCGGCGGCCTATGCGGCCCGGGCTGGCATGCAGGCCTTCGTGATCATTCCGGAAGGCAAGATCGCCCTCGGCAAGCTCTCCCAGGCCATGATGCACGGGGCCAAGGTGATCCAGCTCCGGGGGAACTTCGATGAGGCCATGGCGATCGTCCGGGTCCTGGTGCGGGACCTGCCCATTACGCTGGTCAACTCCATTAATCCCAACCGCCTGCAGGGACAGAAGACCGCCGCCTTCGAAGTGGTGGAGGACCTGGGACGGGCCCCCGACTACCACGCCATCCCGGTGGGCAACGCCGGCAACATTACCGCCTACTGGATGGGCTATAAGGAATACGGCTACGAGGGATGGTGCGCCCCCCCGGTCATGGTGGGATTCCAGTCCACCGGGTCGGCCCCCATCGTGGAGGGGCGACACATCGACCAGCCGGATACGGTGGCTACCGCCATCCGCATCGGTCACCCAGCCTCCTGGGAGGGTGCGCTGGACGTGCAGAAGGAATCCCGCGGTTGGTTCGACGCCGTCACCGATGAGGACATCCTCCAGGCCCAACGCCTGCTCGCTTCCACCGACGGTGTCTTCTGCGAGCCCGCCTCGGCGGCCTCGGTGGCGGGGATCGTCAGCGAGATCCAGGCCGGACACATTCCACAGGGCTCGAACGTGGTCTGCACCCTTACCGGCCATGGCCTCAAGGATCCCGATACCGCCATCCGCCAGAGTGAGCAGCCATTTACGGTGGACGCCACGGAAGCGGCCGTGGAAGAAGTGATCCAGGGCTTCCTTTGAGGTCACCCGCCGGCGGGCTGCGCCTACCGTCGCCCCCTATATCAGCCCCAATGGTCCACTAGGCCATGCGACCGCTCGCCAACCTGATACTGCTGATCCGGGGTGCCGCCGATCGCCCCCAGGACCTTCTGGGAGGGCGCACGGCACTGGAGTACGCCAATCTGCCTTCCCTTCGGCGGCTGACCCGTCGCGGCCGGACCCGGCCCTTCCAGGCGGCCTCTTCGGGCCATACCATCCACGCCGGTGGCGATCTGTTCGACGCCTTCGGGGTTTCCTTCGATTCGGGCCGGGATCTTCCCCTGGCGGCGGTTTCCTGGCGGGCCACCGGGAAAGAACTTCCGAAGGCAGCGGCCATTCGCGCCGATCCCGCCCGACTGGCGGTGTCACCCGAGGTGGCCGCGGTCATGGACCCTGATGAGCTGGCCCTCGAGCAAACCGAAGCGGGCGAGCTTGTCGAAGCGCTCAACCGCGAGGTTTTTCGGTCCCTGGATGCCGAGCTGGTGGTGCTGGAGCCCGCCCGGTGGCTCCTGCACGTGGGCGAGACTCCGGAGCTGACCACGATGCCGCTGGAGGGCTGGATCGGGGCCGATGCCGCCGGCGGCCTGCCGCGGGGCGCCGATCAGCAAAGCTGGCATCGTCTGATCAACGAGATCCAGATGGTGCTGGCCGAGCATTCGGTCAATCGGGCCCGCCGGGAGGCCGGACGGCCCGAAGTGAATACCCTCTGGCTCTGGGGGGGAGGCGTTATGCCGGGTTCCCGGGAATCCCGGTGGCGGGGGGTTTTGGGACAGGCGGACGGACTGTCCGGACTGGCCGAGCTGAACGGGGTCCCCTTCTGCGGTGCGGTCACCGACTTTCGGGAGGCCATCCGGCAGGCTGGTGCTGCGCCCCCCCAACTGGTAGTGGCGGATACCCCCCGCGCCGCCGGGGCTCGGGCGGACCTTGGGGCCAAGGTGGATGCGTTGGAGGCCCTGGACCGAGAATGGCTGGCCGAGCTGGACGGCGCCCTGGATGCCCGCTCCCTGGAAGGGGCCTGGGTGATTTTGGGTCCCGAAGCTCCCACCGGGGGCCGGGCGCGCGCCCCGGTGCCCCCTTGCCCCGCTCTGCCTTGCCGTCCGGGCCGGATTTGGCCCTGGATGCGTCCAAGCGTCCCCAGCGAGCGCAACCTGGTGGGCAAGGCCGTTGGCTGGGACGACCTCGTGGGATAAGCTGGAGCCGGTCCGGGCGGAGTGCCCGGCCCCTGTACCGACCGCCCCAGCCGCCATCCGGGAAAGCCGTTGAATCCACCTTGCCGTGAATGGGTCCAGCGGCCTCGGGATCCCGAAGCCGAGCAGCGGCTCATTGAAGCCGGAATCGACCCCCTGTTGGCCCGCCTCTATGCCGCCCGTGGCCTCGCCGATCCGGATCAACTGGACCAGAGGTCCCATGCCTTGGAGCCCCCCGACCGCTTGGCGGGGATGTCGGCGGCGGTTGAGGTCCTGACGCGAGCCCTGGAACAGGGCCGCACCGTCTGTATCGTGGGCGATTTCGACTGCGACGGAGCCACCAGCACGGCTCTGGCCGTTACCGCCCTGGAGGCCATGGCGGGGCGGGTCACCTATGTGGTGCCGGACAGGTTCCGCTTCGGCTATGGGCTGACGCCCGCCATCGTGGAGGAGGCGGCCAGCACCGTGGCCCCCCACGTTTTGGTGACGGTGGACAACGGCATCTCCAGCGAGGGCGGCATTGCCGAGGCCCAGGAGCGCGGCATGGAGGTGGTAGTTACCGACCACCACCTCCCCCCCGGCTCCTTGCCTCCGGCCGACGCCATCGTCAATCCCAATCAGCCGGATTGCGCCTTCCCCAGCAAGTCGGCCGCCGGCGTTGGGGTGATCTTCTACGTCATGGCGGGCCTCCGGGCCCGGTTGCGACAAGCGGACTGGTTCCGCCGCCAGGGGCTGGAGGAGCCCCGCCTGGGGGATCTTCTGGACCTGGTTGCGGTGGGCACGGTGGCCGATGTCGTGCCCCTCGATCGGAACAACCGTGTTCTCGTTCGGCAGGGATTGGAGCGTTTGCGCGCCGGCCAGGCCCGTCCCGGTCTGCGAGCCCTGATGGAGGTGGCCGGACGCGAGCCCCGCCACATCCAGGCCCAAGACCTGGGCTTCGTCGTGGGTCCGCGTCTCAACGCGGCGGGCCGCTTGGAGGACATGAGCTTGGGGATCCGTTGCTTGCTGGCCGAGGATGAGGCAACGGCCCGGAGATGCGCCGAAGAGCTGGACCAGCTCAATAGCCAACGCCGGTCCCTGGAAGCGACGATGCACGACGACGCCCTTGAGGGCCTGGCCTCTGATCCTTCCCTGGCCGAGCGCCAGGGCGTGTGCCTGTTCCGCCGGGACTGGCACCCGGGCATCGTGGGTCTGGTGGCCTCTCGCATCAAAGAGCGCCTGCACCGCCCGGTGATCGCCTTCGCACCCGATGAGTACGGGGGACTCAAGGGGTCGGGACGATCCGTCCCCGGTGTCCATATGCGCGACGCCCTTGCCCGCCTCGCCATGGACGAGCCGGGGCTGGTCTCCCGGTTCGGTGGCCACGCCATGGCCGCGGGTCTGACGGTTCCCTACGAAGCGTTGGAGGCCTTCCAGGAGGCCTTCGATCGGGCGGTGGCCAGAATCGCCGCTCCGGAGGCCCTGACCCCACGCCTGGAGACCGACGGCTCGCTCGACCTGGCGGAGCTGACCCTGGACAAGGCCGAGCTGCTGGCCCGGGGTGGGCCCTGGGGAACGGGCTTCCCGGCCCCACTTTTCCGGGGAGGATTCCGCGTCATGCGCCAGCAGCTGGTCGGGGACCGCCACCTGAAGATGTGGCTCGCTCCCGAAGGGGCAGAAACCGCGAAGGTGGAGGCCATCTACTTTGGGGCGGCGGTGGACGGCGAGCCCTTGGCTACCTCGTGGATTGAGGCTCTGTACCACCTGGAGGTCAATGTCTTCCGGAACCGGCGCCGGCTTCAGCTCCGTATCGTGGAGGCGGTCGGGGAGTAGGACTGTCTACCCCGCGGCCTGCGAAGGGGATAGAATGGGTTTCTTAGGGCTTCGGGGCCTTGGAGGATCGATGTTGAATAAGGTTAGGCTTTGGGCAGGGACTGCCCTGCTCGCGGCGAGCCTTTTGGGTGCGGCTCCTG
>JAHEOG010000134.1 GCA_018609925.1 Gammaproteobacteria bacterium | reverse complement strand
GACCAGACGGTGTCGGGGGCGCTCGGTTTCTTGGGCTTGGACTGGGTGGAGGGGGTGCGGGGGTTCCAAGGTCGGGCTCTGGAGACGGACGTCATACACACCGCAAGCTATGCCCAGGTTTCCGAAGGGCTTTATCAGCGTGCCGTGGGTCGGTGGCGACGGTATCAGGAAGAGCTCGATCAGCTTATGCCCGAGCTCCAGCCCTGGATTGTGGCTGGGGGGTACGACCAATAATAGTGGAATTGACCGGAATTGGTTTCTGGAAATGAGAGGAGGGCAGGGGTTTCCCTGCCCCGCTTCTCATCAGAATCCAGAAACAACCTTAGAGGTTACTGAAGGCCGTATTGGCGATATTTGCAGCGTCTGGGGCGTTGGTGGTGAACGCGTTCGGACAGTTGGTGCTCCCGCCACCTGTAGGACATTCGGTTACTGAGCCTCCTCGAGTGGAACCGCCGAACGCCGCGCTGCCGTCGGTGTGCGCGGTACCCACCACGATGTTACTGAAGTTACCGGCGTCATCAGGGCCATTGGAGGCGGCAGAGGAGAGAACTACACCCGCGGACAGCTGAATATTGGATTGGCGGCGCAGGGGCCAATTGTTTCCCACCTGGGTGTTGGTCTGGGTACCTGCCTGGGTGCCCGTCACACCAGAGGGGTTGAATAAAACCTGGATGTTGGTATTGGAGCTTGCGCCGGTCCTTGTAATATTTACCGGTTGGGTGGTGGAGGCAAAGGCTGCGCCACCCATGGGTGCCCCGACCGCCACCGGAAGCGCCACCAGAGCTGTATAAAGGGTCTTGTTATTCATGTTTTCCTCCTAATTCTGATTGGAGAGGGTTAGCGTTGCTATTGGTTAGCGATGAAGGTGGTTAGCGCGTTGCGCGCGTCGCTCTGCGCCGCCGAGTTGTTGGCGCTCTCGCGGTACTGTGCGAACTGGGGGATGGCGATGGCGGCGAGGATGCCGATGATCGCCACGACGATCATGAGCTCGATGAGGGTGAAGCCTTGCTCCCCCTTCTTCGGTGTGAGCTTCCTGAGCATGGGTGCTCCTCCTGCTGTTGTCTTCCGGATCCGTTGGCGGTACAGGGACCGCTACTGTCTGTACCCAAACAAAGCAAACCCTGTGCCAGGGTGGCTCCTCCCTTGACACGGGCCCCATCCGGGCTGGGTTCCTTCCCCCGAATGACAAAACGGGTCACATCCTGCGACGAATCGCGGCAGCTCGTCCGTTCTTGGGCGGAGGATTTGGAAGGTGTTGCTGGGCGGGTCGGGGCAGGGTCAATGGGGCTCGTCGGCCCGGCACTCGGTGGAGCAGAAGATGTGTCCCCTGTCGTCCACGTCGGCCTCATCCCTTGGGATGAAGGTCCCGCAGGCCTTGCAGGGCACGATGGGTTGGTCGGGGGGCGGCCCCGGGGAGGGCCGCTTCGGGGAGGCCAGGATGTCCATCCCCCACCGGATGAGCCGGTAGACGAGGTAGACGGCTAGGGCGAAGGCCAGCAGGCGCAGGATCATGGTTCGGAATCGGGCTCGGGCAACGGCCCCACCGGGACTCCGGCTAGCCCCTTTTCCTGGACATGGGCCCGTATGCGGTTGAACGTGGCTACTAGCAAGCTTGTGCGCTGGAACGCGGCATTGATGCGGTGGACCTGTTTGGGATTGGTAAGGGGATAGCTGTGGGCCAGCTGATTACGTAGCTGTCCCGCTTCGAACCAGTCCTCGGCGGAAGGGACCAGCCCCAGTTTTTCCAGGAAATGGGCGCGATCGCGGCGCGTCCTTACCCTTTCCGATTCCCCTTCCAGGATGACAAGCCCCTGGATGAGCTGGCCCTCCAATATATCCTGAAAGTTCTCCCACCGCTTGAGAAACGCGTCGATCCAGACCACGGTGTCGTCAGCAAGGGAATCCATGGGCCCGGATTCCGCCAGAGGCAGGATCGGGGTTAGGTGCTGTTGGGCTTGGACCAGGCGCTGACCCACTCTTGAGGCGGCGTCCAAGTTGCTGGCGAAGAGCTCGGCGGGCGAGCTCATAAGGGGACCCCCTGGTCCCGCGCGTAGGCCTCGAAGGAGGAAAGCGGCTGACCGCGGAGGTGAACGGTCAGGTCCAGACGCTGTTCGCCGAAGGCTTCCTGAAGCTCTCGCTGGAAGGCCAGCTCGGCATCAAGGGCGGGGCCGCCGGGGAGGTCGGTTTCGATGTAGAGATCCAGATCCCCGCCCCGGGCCTGGTCGTCGGTCCGCGAGCCGAATACCCGAATCTCGGCATCGGCGCCGAAGTGGCGCTGGACCAGCTCCTTGATCCGTCGCTTGTCGTGCGGGGAAAGGCGCACTAGGTTAGCTCCCGGTATCAGAAATCCCGGTCCACCGCGAACTCGGCCACCGAGGCCAGGGCACGGCGCTCCTCGGTCTCCGGGAGCTCGGTGAGGGCCTCCTGGGCCAGGGTGGCCCGCTCGGCGGCAACCTGTTTAGTGTAGGCGATGGCCCCTGTGCCCTCAATTGCGGCCTGGACCGGCTCCAGCAGAGCCACCCCCTCCTCGGCCAGGGCGCGGCGGATGGCGTCGCGGCCCGCCCTGTCGGCATGGGCCAGGGCGTAAATGGCGGGCAGGGTGGGCTTGCCCTCCTCCAGGTCGTTGCCGAGCTGCTTGCCCCAGCCATCGGCGGTGGCGCTGTAGTCCAGGCAGTCGTCGACGAGCTGGAAGGCCACTCCCAGGTTGTGGCCATATCGGGCCAGGGCCTCCTCCTCGGCCTGGGAGCGGTCGTTGATCACCGCCGCCAGCCGGGCCGCCGCCTCGAACAGGACGGCCGTCTTGGCGGAGACCACCCGCAGGTAGTCATCTTCCGCCACGTCCGGATCATGCGTGTTCTGGAGCTGCAGGACCTCGCCCTCGGCCAGCTCGCGGGTGGCCGCGGACAGGACCTCCAGCACCCGCATGTCCTGATCATTCACCATGGCCTGGAAGGCCCGGGCGAACAGGAAGTCCCCCACCAGCACCGGCGCCTGGCTGCCCCAGACGGCGTTGGCGGTGGGCCGGGTCCGGCGCTGTTGGGAGTCGTCCACGACGTCGTCGTGCATGAGGGTGGCGGTGTGCAGGAGCTCGACGATGGCCGCCAGGGTGTGGTGCCGGCTCCCCTCGTAGCCGAACAGGCGCGCCGCCGCCAGGTGCACCATGGGGCGCAGGCGCTTGCCCCCGCTCTCGATGACGTAGCTGCCGAGTAGCGGGATCAGCGGGATGTCCGATTCCAGGAGCCCGTGGATGGCCCGGTCCACCGCCGGCAGGTCGTCGCCGAGCAGGGTCTGGAGCTGTTCGATGGCCATAGGTGGCGAGCGGGTTGCCTAATGGGGGGCGGGGACCGGTGACGCCGCCGATTCTGGCAAGGTCCCCTTGCGGAAGCAAATCGGGGCGGACCCTCGGGGATGGTTCCGAGGCGGGGCCGAAGCCCGGGTCGCCGGTGCTAG
>JAHEOG010000133.1 GCA_018609925.1 Gammaproteobacteria bacterium | reverse complement strand
CGGTACGGGCAAGGAGCTGTTCGCCCAGGGCATCCATAACGAATCCCCCCGTGCCGAGGACCCCTTCATCACCGTCAATTGTGCGGCGGTGCCCGAAGGCCTCATCGAAAGCGAGCTTTTCGGCTATACCCAAGGGGCCTTTACCGGTGCCAGCCGAGGGGGCAAGGAGAGCCCCTTCGAGCGGGCCCAAGGGGGTACGGTATTCCTGGATGAGGTGGGGGAGCTTTCCCCTAAGGCTCAGGCCGCGCTGCTGCGCATCCTGGAGACCGGCGAGGTGGTCCCGGTGGGGGGCAGCGAACCCCGCTACGTGGATGTCCGAATCGTCGCCGCTACCAACCGCCCCCTGGAGGACATGGTCGAAAAGGGGGGATTCCGGCTCGACCTCTATCACCGGCTCTGCGCTTTCCCCATCCAGATCCCCCCCTTGCGCGATCGGCCGGGGGACATCCCCGAGCTTGCCAACCGGTACCTGAGCCGGAAGGGAGAGGATCGCCCACTACCAGAAGGAGTCATGGAGGCCCTGACCGATTATGACTGGCCCGGCAATGTCCGGGAGCTGGAGCATGCCCTGGAGTATATGATCGCCGTCACCGACGAGGCCTTCACACCGGCCGATCTCCCGCCCTACATCCTGTCTTCGTCTGCTCCTTCCCAAGCCGGCTGGGCCCCAAACGGGTCTAGGGGGCCCTCTCACCACACCCTTAGCGGGGAATCGAGCGAGGGCCCGGACAGTCGCGAGGCTCATGTCCTTCAGCCGGAGGAGCGATTCCTCCTGCAGGTCCTTGGGGAGGCCAGTCGCTCTGGAAAGGGTCTTGGGCGCCGGGAACTGGCCCACCAGGCCAGCCAGGCCGGATTCGAGCTCTCCGAGGGAAGTATCCGGACGCGATTGGAAAGTCTGCGCCATGCAGGGCTCATCGAATGCGCCCGGGGGCGCAAAGGGACCCGGCTGACACCTGAGGGGTTCCAGCTCCTCGCCCAGATGGAGGCCTTTTCCGAGAGCCAATGACCCACGGGTCCCCTCGCTCCAGTCTTGCGGGCACTTGCGGGCCCAACTTCCCGCCCACTCCCACCCATTCCATCCCGTTCCTCCCGCTCCTCTCCTGTCTCTAGAAAAGATCGAAAATCTTTTTAAAACAAAAGATTAGGCGTTTATGTATCCAGGTCGTCGTCCTGGTACGGGTCTTGCCACTAGGGGAGAGGGACCCGAAAGGGCTCGTTTGCTGGCAACAAGGAGGAAGCACTCGTGGCAGAGAACAGAACCGAAGGGCGAGCCCGGGATGCCGGTTCCTCTCCCAAGAGCCCGGAAGGGAAGGGCGAAGGGGTTCCGGATGCGGTTATCCCGGGCTCGCATCAGGAATCCGGAGGTTGGCGCAAGGTAGCCGTTTCGGGGCTAGCTGCCGTTAGCTTGAGTGCTGGGGCCTATGCCGCCTTGGCCTTTGGGAGCCAGTTGAATCCCATGGCCATTGGCATGCTCCTGGCCTTTGCCGGCGGGCTGCTCTCCACCTGGTCTCCGTGCGGCTATTCCTCTCTGAGCCTTCTGCGCCCGCAAGGCCGTTATAGCCTGAGCTCTGTAATGGGCTGGCTTCCCACCTTGGGTGCTCATGCCCTGGGCTATGCCCTGGGGGCGGTCCTGCTGGGAGGCTTGCTGGGCCTTGGGGCCTTGCTGCTGCCTACAAGTGGTCTTGCGGGGACGGGCCTGGTAGCGGTCGGGGCCCTGGCGATCGCGTATGGGCTCCATTCCTTCGGCATGCTCCCGCTGCCGTATCCCCAGCGGAAGGCTCAGGTTCCCCATGACATTCGCAATCGCGGCGTACCCATGTGGCAGATCAGCCTGTTGTACGGGTTCTCCCTGGGGCTGAACTTCCTGACCTATGTGCGCACCCCCGTGATCTACGCGGTGGTCGCCGTGGCGTTGGTCAGCGGGTCCGTCACCGGGGCGCTGCTCCTGATAGGGGCCCTCAACCTCGGACGGTTTGCGCCCATGCTGGTCAATGCCTTCCCCATTCGGGACGCCACGGTCCAGCACTGGCTGGCCTCCCACGAGGAGAACTCGGTTCTCGTGGACGGGACCTTGCTAGCTGCTACCGGTGCAGCCTTCCTGCTGTTGGGCCTGGGCTAGTCCCGAATAAAACTGCGTTCGTTTAAGGAGGTGATCCGATCATGTACCCCCTGAAGAAAGATGGACATAGCTTGCGGCTGTGGCCTGGCGCCGCCATGGCGGGTGCCACGGCCCTCGTATTCGGCCTGACCGGGATGGTCTCGGCGCAGGCTCAGGATGAGCAAACCCAGCACACCAAGGAGGTCCAGGAGCAGGCCCAAATTCCTGGGGTTTTCGGTGGTGACCTGCGAACGGAGCCGGAGGTGCTGAAGGCCCCCAAGCCTGACGCCAAGACGATGATTGTCGGGGACCAGGCGGCCTTCGAGACGGTTACCCAGCACCACTACGTCGACGGGGAGACCGGTCTTTTCCTGGGGACCACGGACACCGGCATCCTGCCTAACCCCCGCTGGTCCGAGGACCTCAGCGAGGTCTATCTGGCTGATACCAACTATAGTGACTATAGCCATGGCAAGCGGGACGGGCTGATCCGGATCTACGATTCCCAGAACCTCTCCCAGATCGACAAGGTCGACATACCGGACAACCGGTTCCTGGTCATGGTGAAGAGCAGCATGGCCACCCTGACCCCCAACGGTCGCTACTTCGTGTACTACCACTTCAATCCGCAGTCCGGTGTCGGGATTGTAGACATGAAGAACCGGGAGTACCTGAACAGCATCACGGCCAACAACTGCTACTACGCGTGGGCTGCCAGCGACCGGCGGGTGATCATGCACTGTCGGGATGCCTCCCTGTTGCAGATCACCTTCAACAAGGACGGGGAGAAGGTCAGTCAGACCCGTACCGAGCCGTTCCACAAGCCGGTGGAAGAGCCGACGATGGATGTCCCCGCGTATGACCCGGATGACGGGGAGCTCTACTTCATCACCTATAGCGGCAAGGTCTTCCCGGTGGACATCTCCGGGGACAAGCCCGAGCCCGGCAAGCCCTGGCACCTCTTCACTGAAGAGGAGCAGAAGCGGCACTTCAAGCCGGGCGGCTGGGAGGTCGCCGACGTCCATCCCGGCAAGGACCGGCTCTACGTGCTGCTGGACCAGCGCAAGATGTGGACCCACATCACCGAGAGCACCCAGGTCTGGGTGTACAACACCAACACCGGTGAGCGGGTGAACAAGATCTCGCTGGCCCACGAGGCCGGGACGATCCGTGTCTCGGAGGACCGGAATCCGTCGCTGTTCGCCCTGTCCGGCCACCATGCTCGCGTGGACGTCTACGACGCCGAGACTGGGGCCATCCAGCACAGCGTCGATCAGCTCGGCGAGGAGCCCAAGGGGCTTATCGTCCCGGACATGTAAGTAAGGAGGACGGATCGTGCTCGAATACGCACCGGTAACCCTAGCCTTCGCTCAATCTCTGCTGGCCCTGGTCTTCCTCCTGGGGTTCTGGTCGAAGGTGCGGAACCAGGAGGCCTTCGAGGGGGTGGTTTACAACTACCGCCTGTTGCCGGAGGCCGCGGTGAAGCCGGTGGCGTACGGGCTCCCGGGAGTCGAGCTGATGGTCGGGCTGGGGCTTCTGGTGGCTCCGGTCCGCCCCTTTGCCGCCATGGCCGCGGTCGCCCTCCTCGCGGTGTTCACCGCGGCCATTGGCATCAACTTGGCGCGAGGGCGGCGGGAGATCGATTGTGGCTGCTTCAGCTCGGTGCTCAAGCAGCACCTTAGCGGCTGGCTTTTCCTGAGAAACGGGCTGCTGATTGCCTTGGCTCTTTGGCTGGCAACCGGCCTTGTCCCTCCGGGAGGTCTTACCTGGCTGGAATGGCTTACCGCCGGGGCCGCGGCTGTGACGGTAATCCTTTTGTACATGGCCGTTGGCCTCATCGCTTCCGCCGCTCGTTACAACGCGGCCCGCGGGTCGCCTAAAAAAGGATAACCACGATGATGGAGGCGCTGATTGTCTCGAACGTCGTCCTATGGGTCGTGGCCATCGCCCTCGGGGTAACCCTGGCCGCGTTGGCTCGCCAGGTGGGGCTGCTCCACGAGCGTTCTGCTCCTCTTGGGGCAATGATGGCCGATTCCGGCCCCGAAGTAGGAGAGCAGGCCCCGGAATTCCAGCTCGAGGATTTGACCGGGAAGTCCGTTCAGATCGGCGGCGCCGATGAGGAGGGGCGGGACTCCCTTCTGGTCTTTTTGTCCCCGTCATGTCCCATGTGCAACAAGCTGCTACCGGTCATCCAGTCCCTGGGCCGTAAGGAGGGCCTCAAGGTCGTGGTGGTCAGTGACGGGGAGGAGGCCGAGCACAAGCGGTTCCTCGAGCGCCACGACATGGAGGACATTCCCTACGTGGTCTCCGCCGAGATCGGCATGCAGTACCAGGTAGGCCGGGTGCCCCACGCCGTTTTGGTGGACGACCGGGGTGTGATTCGGGCCAAGGGCTTGGTGAACACCCGGGAGCACCTGGAGAGCCTGATCGAGGCCAAGGAACAGGACCTGCCCTCGCTTCAGGACTACCTCGAGCAGGGCCATGACCATTCCCATCACCACGAGGCAAGGGAGAAGGACGACGCGGCCCAGCCGATCCACTGAGCGGTCCGCGAGCCTATCCCCGAATAACTGTAGAGAGGAGACGATCAATGAGTGAAAGCCGCTTCGACCAACTGGTTGAGGATCTTACCCGGAAGGTCGCCAATTACACCTCCCGCCGCGGGTTCTTTGCCCGACTGGGTGCGGTGGCCGGCGGGGCCATGCTCCTGCCCATGCTTCCGGTGGACCGGCGCAGCAGCAAGGCCAACGCCGCGGGTTTCCATCGGTATGGGTGGACACCGCAGACGATTGATACCACCGCCTGCAACTACTGGCGGCACTGCTCCCTGGACGGGCAGATCTGCGACTGCAACGGCGGCACCCTTACCGACTGCCCGCCCGGCACCACGCTGTCCCCCAGCTCCTGGGTGGCCAGCTGCCACAACCCGGACGACGGCGAGAGCTACCTGATCGCCTACCGTGACTGTTGCGGCAAAAGCATCGGGCCACGCTGCGGGTGCCTTAACACTGTGGGCGAGCTGCCGGTCTACCGCCCGGAGTACAGCAACGACATCATCTGGTGCTTTGGGGCCGAGGGCAGCAGCTACCACTGCACCATTCAGCCCATCGTCGGAAAAGCGGGCTGAGCCTTCAGGTGGAAGTTTCGGGAAAGGGGCTTGGGAATCCGCCAAGCCCCTGTCCCGGTTAAATATTGGATTCAATGCCTTTGCTCTCAAGGAGCCGAGCCGAATGGATTACAAATTGGAGTTGATTGATTTCCTTCCGAAAAACCGATCCATTACCGCGATGGTTCTTGCTTTGCTGTTGATTATGCCGGGAGCCGTTGTTGCCGAGCCTGTTGCCGAGGTGGTGGACCCGGCCAAGGTCGACATGGAGGCCGAGGACACTGTTCGAATCGATGTTGAGGATTTCACCTACCTGAAGGGCAAGGTCCAAGTGGCTCCTGGAACCACGATTGTTTGGGTCAACAAGGACTCGGTACAGCACGACGTGAAGCTCCCGATGGAACAGAACGATTCGCTGGATTCCATGGTGAAGACCCGGCTGGTTGGCCAGGGCAAGCGGATCGCCCTTCGGTTCAACCGGGAAGGGAGCTACCTCTACATCTGCTCCATCCATCCCTTTATGAAGGGAATTGTGCAGGTACAGCCGGCCTAAGCCCCGACCCCGGAACTACCGGGGGTGGATGCCTTGAGAGGAACGATTGGAGGCGCTGGCCCATGTGGTTTCCTTATTCCCTGCCGGCCCACTGGAAGGCCGAAAGCCTGCGGGAGCGGATCAACGAGGCTTTGTCCGACGATTCCCCTCGGGATTTTTTGGTGGGGTTCTATCTCCGCAATCCAGTTAGCCGCGAATGGGAGGTCGAGCTCCAGCTGGAGGAGCCCGAATGGCAGTCGGGGCAGACGAGTGACGGAGAGGCCCTGGAGATCGGCTTCTATCCCAGCGACAACAGCCGGCTCTGCGAGGTCATGTTCCGGCTCCGCGGGACTCAGCCCCGTTTGGTACTGGAGGAGTGTTACCGGCATATAAGCGGGATCCTGGATCAGTGGGCCGTAAACTATGGTCGGGGCTTCGCCATATCCGGATTCCGGGTCGCCGATCTCGCCCATGACGCCCGATGGCGGGCCCTTCCCCATCGGCCCAGCGCCGAGAGCTTCCGGTTACCCGATCGTCAGGGGGAGGGACGGGAGTGGCTTGCTATCGCCTCCCTCTATCGGGAGGCCCGCAATGCAACCAGCCCGGACCAGCGTCTGGCTTGCCTGGGCAAGATCTTCCGGCTCTGGGAAGCCGGCTCGGGGCCATTCCAGGTAGGGCCTGAGGAAGGAGAGGACCGGCTCATCATCAGTAAGGAGATGCTCGTGCTGTCCGGGTACTTCCAGTACCGCCCTTACTACGAAGGCCTCGGCTTCTCCGAGCTCCTGCCTGAAGCCCGCCAATGGCAGGAATGGGCCCTCCAGCGATTGACGGGCTCGGAGGTTCCCCTGCCTCTGGCCGATTTCGCCGAGGTTTCCCAGGCCGAGGCCCTGGCCAACCTTTTGGATATGGCAGCCCAGCAGCTTTTGGTCGGCTGCCTGGCGCACTCCAGCGAAGAAGCCGAGGCCTGACCCGAGGGTAGAACGCTTCGAAACCAGTTGCTCGTGCTTCAAAGCAACGACACGCAAAGAGGAAAGAATACCTTGCGACATCTGTTGTTTGCCTTCGCCTGTTTCCTGGTTGGGGCAGCTCCGCTAGCCCCCGCCGAAGTCCCTCCCCCATCCGCGAGCTCGCAAGCCGAGCTGCCCGAGCAGGAAGCGAAGCTGCGCTCCTTCGCCGAGGCCTTCAACGCCGCTTGGGAGACCCGTAGCCGCTACGCCAAGCGGATTGAGGAAGCGCGCTCCGGGGAGTCCGGCAAGGAAGTCCGGAAGATGCAGGCGAAGGCCCAGGAAAAGGTGGAAAAGGCGATTACGGACAGCGGACTCCAGTTGGATGAGTACCTTCAGCTGGTCGTGGCAGGCCAGTCCAATCCAGAGGCCCTTAAAAGACGGTTGGATTCGGCCGGCCTGCAGCTGAAGGGCCCGATCTGGGCCGCCCCGAGGCCGAGCTGGGGGCGCAGGGCCCCGGGTCCCTGACCCTTTTCTGCATAAGACGGTGAGGTCCTTTCGCAAAGGTAAGAACAGATAGTCCCGTGTCTGGCTAAGTCGGGTAGTACCACCTCAATCAATGGAGGGAGTGGTCAATGTCTTTCCGCACTGTGCCGGTAGCGTTGGGAACGTTGCTCCTTGCCGCCCCGCTCATGGCTCAGGCCCAGGGTCCCTTGGACCGAGTCAGCCTGGGCGCAACCACCACCCTGACCAGTGATTACCTCTTCCGGGGGGTGTCCCAGACCAGCGGGGACCCGGCCATCCAGGGCAGCTTTGATCTGTCTTTGGACACCGGGACAGTGGCCGACATCTACGCCGGCGTTTGGGCGTCTAACGTGGAATTCCGGCCCGGGGGCGGGGATCCGGCCTCTATCGAGATCGACTATTACGGGGGGCTGAACGGCACAATGCCCCGTTTCGAGCGCCTGTCCTGGGACCTCGGCTTCGTCTACTACACCTACCCCGATCAGGACGAGGAGGACGGAGCCTTCCCTGGAGGCGACGCCGAGTTCAACTACGTCGAGGCCACCGCCAACCTCGGCTACGACGCCCCGGCCGTCGGGGCTGGGCTAATGGAGGTGGATCCCAGCTTCGGTGTGGGCTATGCCTTCACCCCCGATTTCTTCGGGGATGACGACACCGGCCACTACTTCAGCGGCTCCATGGACCTCGGCATGCCCTACGGATTCGGCCTGGGCTTCCTGGTGGGTTACCAGGACGTGGATGGCGATGAGCTCACCAATGGCTTCAACTACGGGCATTACCGGATCGCCTTGAGCAAGCAGATCCGCGAGTTCACCGTTTCCGTCTCTTGGAACGACGGCTTCGACAACAACGGGGATGTCAATCCCAATCTGCTAGAGGATCAGGTCGAAGCCACCCTCTCGGCCAGCTTCTAGACCGGATCCAGCGAGCGGAAGGCGCAAGGTTCGGGAAGGGAGGCACCCCATGGCTCCGGTTCGGTACCTCCGGTGGCATACCCTCCTGGGGATCCTCCCCTTCCCTTATCCGGTTGGCGTTTCGCCCTTCCGACGCTGCGCTACCCCCCTGGTACGGGGCAGGGTTCCCCCCATCCGGTCGGGCCGTTTGTCGTCGTCCCTCCCCCGGTCCACCGTTGATGGAGCCTGCACCGAACCTCCCTTTCGGACGGTCCGGCGCAAAGGCCTATCGATTAAAGGCTTCCCTTCTCGTGGGATAGCCCTTTTGGGCTGGTTCCTGGTCGGGACCCTGCTGGGTCCCATCCTTGCACCGGACGAGGCGGGGGCGGGACTGATCGAGGAGCGCAAGCAGCGCCAGAGCTGCTTCGGCTGCCACAGTGCCCCGGAGGGCACTACCCGCTTCGAGCGCGATGCCGAGACCGGCGAGATGCAGGAGGTGGGCATCGACTGGACCCGGTACGGGCACGGGGTCCATCAGGAGGTGGAATGCCAGGAATGCCACACGAAGGGCTTCGCCACCTATCCCCACAGCGACAAGAAGACCTACACCTGCATGGGCTGTCACGCCCGGGAAACCACCGACAATCCCACCGGGGAGAAGGCCACGGGGCGTGAGCGCGCGCTAAAGTTCGAGGAGTGGGAGGCGGAGTTCCTGGATACAGTCCACTACACCGAGCACGGCCGGGAGGCCCATTTCCCGCAGCACCGGAAGAGGGCCATCGACCACGAGGGCGAGGACTACTTCAAGTGCGAGCAGTGCCACGATCCGCACTACTTCCCGCTTGCTGAGGACATGGCCTCGGTCGATGAGATCATGGACACCCACAACCGCTGGTGCGTGCGCTGCCACTCCGCCGAGGCCGAAAAGACCCTGGCGCCCGAGTTCGATCCCCGCCTACTGATCGGCGGCGAGGCGGCGCCCGTGCCCGAGGACCTGAAGGGGAAGGAAACCAAGACGCCCCCCCTGGCCGATCCGGCCGATCCGAGCCTGAAGGCCGAGCACGCCTATTTGCCTCACCCGGGTGCCCACCTCCGGAAGACCCGGTGCATCGAGTGCCATACCTCGAACGAAAATCCGGTCTCCCATGAGCTCCTCGTCGAGAACGCCGAAAAGGGCTGCGCCACCTGCCACAACCAGGATTCGGTGCTGCTAAGCACCCTTTACCGCCACCGAGCTCCCCTTCCCAAAATCGGCTGGCAGGCCCAGCACAGCTTCTTCCTGAAGACCGGCTACGAGCTGGAAGAGGATCCGGATGGTACGGGTACGGCGGGCTCCCCGGAGGGGAAAGGGGAGCACCCTCCGACGAAGGGACTGGATCGGTATGCGGGCCCCAGGCTGGGCTTCGTCAACGCGACTATCCTGGAGGACAGCTATGTCATGGGGAGCACGCGCAACACCGCCCTGGACTGGTTGGCGTACGTTCTTGTGGGGGTGGCCCTGGCGTTCGTTTTGATGCATGCCCTGCTGCGGCTGTTGCGGGGTATCTTCCTCCGGGATTAGGAGAAGAGCTATGGCCCGTGCGGATGCGAGCGTGGTCCCGGTAAGCGTCCGGATCTGGCACTGGCTGACGGCGGCTCTGTTCCTGGTGCTGACCCTGACCGGGATCGACCTGCACTTCGCCGATGCCGATTCGGCGCTCATCATGGACTACGGCTGGGCCAATTCCCTCCACGACTGGACCGGTCTTGCGCTTTCGGGGATCTACGTCGCCTTCCTGGTGCTGGCCCTGGGAACGGGCTACGGGCGCAATTATGTGCCGGAATGGCGGGGTCTTGGGGGAGAGGTCCGCCACCAGATCGGGGTCTATCTGAGAGGCGGGGATCCCCAGATTGGTGCGGAGACGCGGTTCAATCCCTTGCAGAGGCTCAGCTACCTCCTGATCGTCTTCGGGGTTTTGCCCCTGCTGGTCGTTACCGGGCTGATCTTCCTCTATTACCCCGGGATTGCTCCCCAGCGGTTCATGGGCATGGCGGGCCTGTGGCCCATCGCTCAGGGGCACTACCTTCTGGCGATCCTAGGCACCGCCTTCCTGGTGGTCCATATCTATATGGGGCTCCTCGGCCCCGGCGCCACCGCCAAGCTGAAGCGGATGGTCCGGGGAAGCTCGGACCAGGGCCCGGGCTCCCATCCCTAGAAGTGATAGAAGGCCGAGGCCCGAAACCTAGTGACGAAGGCCTCCTCCGCGGTAGGCGGGAAACCGGCGGCAATCCCTCCGAAAGCCGGACGTCCGGATGATAGCACCGGGATCTGCAGGCCGGGCCGGTCGGCCCAGGGGTGCTCGTCGATCGCCTTCCAAGGGTGGGTCCGGAGCTGGCCGGACTGGACATGACCGCCTTCGAAATGCGCTACGAGCACTTCCTCGCCAAGCAGTTCCCCGTGGTGAGCCTCTGCCAGTACGATGCCCGCCGGTTCTCGGGGGTGGAGCTCCTGCACGCCCTTAAGTGCCATACCGACACGTTCGGTCAGCCCGTGGAGCGGTTCCTAGCCGGCTAGGCTCCGGACGGATCCTTCAACAGCCTGCCCACCCTCCGTTACGCTGCGATCCGTGCCTGTCCGGACCAAGTCCCCTGAGCCTCTGCCCTGTGAACTAGGCTTCCCCGGGGCTCGGGAGCTCGGCTCGTCCACAGCCCGAGGAGGTAGGCCATGGATCCCTTGCTTTCGACGGTGGTGACCTACGGGGTCAAGGTGGTTGGCGGCGTCCTGCTGCTGGCGGTGGGCTGGGCCGTGGCCGGCTGGGCGGGCCGCCTGGCCGACCGGCTCCTGGGCCGAAGCGGGCGGATCGACACCACCTTGCGGGGGTTCCTGGCCAGCCTGGTCCGGTACCTGATCCTCGCCCTGGTTCTGATTGCCGTGCTGAACCAGCTCGGGGTGCAGACGGCCAGCCTGATCGCCCTGCTGGGTGCCGCCGGCCTGGCGGTCGGTCTCGCGGTGCAGGGGACCCTCGCCAACCTGGCGGCGGGGGTCATGCTGCTCATCTTCCGTCCCTTCCGAGCGGGGCAGTACGTGGAGGTGGCGGGACGCTCCGGAACGGTGGAGTCCTTGAATCTGTTCATGACTGAGCTCACCACCCCGGACAATGTCCAGCTGCTGATCCCCAACGGCGCCGTTTGGGGCGCCACCGTGGTGAACTACTCCCACCATTCCCGGCGGCGGCTGGATCTCGCCTTCGGCATCTCCTACGGCGACGACATCGATCGGGCCATGTCGGTGATCCGGGAGGTCATTGATGAGGACGATCGGGCCCTTCGGGATCCCGAGCCGGAGGTGATGGTCTCGGAGCTGGGGGAGAGCGCGGTCCACCTGACCGTTCGCGTCTGGACCCGCAACGAGAACCTCTGGCCGCTGCGCTGGGACCTAACCCGCCGGATCAAGGAGGCCTTCGACGCCCATGACATCACCATCCCCTTCCCGCAGCGGGAGATGCGGGTGGTGCGCGGGTCGGGGCCCCCGCTCTAGCTACCTCCCCAGTGAGCGGGCCGGGGATCTTGTCCTCCACAAGGGGAGCGCCGGGCCAACGGGATTTCGGAAGCGGCTACTCCCCCCTGGTCCACCTTGAGGATCGGTCGGGGCAGGTCCTAAACCTAGGGCGGGGTTTCCGCGAAGATTCGGAGGAGCACTCCGGCAGTAAGGGCCTGACCGCCGCCGTACTGGGACTGGCGGGACCCCTCCACTTCCCCGTGGTTGCCAAGGGCGTTGAGACCCCGGGTTGGCTCTGCTGGCTCCGGAAGCAGGGCGGTCCCTATGGGCTGGGGTACCCCCTCGGGTCCCACCTCGACCCCTTCTCCGGTGAGCTAGGGGATCCCGCTTTCCGGACGGACCTGACCGGCCTCCCGGTCAGCTTCCCTTCATCCCCTTGGCCGATCCCTTTCCTTAAGGCCTTACTCCTTCCTGCCTTGCCATTGATCTGCATCAATGGCGCCGCCGTAGATCCTTCCTAATCTGTACCCCGGCAATCCTGGAAAAAAATCCTCCCCCGGAAACGCTTCACCCCGTCGCCAAGAACCGGAGGCTGGAATGGCTTCAAGTCCCAACGGAAGCGGCCGTGCGAATATTGGTGATGTCCCGGCCGGTCGCCTTTGCACCGGAATAGGGGGGGCGGTTCTGATTGCCGGCTGCCTCCAGCCCGTCCCAGTGGCGGCCCAGGATTCCCTCTGGCAGGCCCTGACGGAAGGGGAGGTGGACCTGAACCTGCGCCTGCGGACCGAACATGTGGACGATCCGGCCAACAATAACGCCTACGCCCATACCCTGCGGACGGCCTTGCGGTACGAGACCGCACCCTGGCGCGGATTCGGCGTGGAGCTCGAGTTCGAGGACGTCCGGGCCTTGGGCGAGGAGCGGTTCAACTCGACGGTGAACGGGAAGACCAATCGGGCGGTGGTAGCGGATCCGGAAGGGGCCGAGATCAATCGGGCCAATCTATGGTACCGGGGCCCGGCTGAGACCGAGCTGCGGATCGGCCGCCAGCTGATCACCTACCGCGATGCGCCCTTCCACCGTTTCATCGGCACCGTGGCCTGGCGCCAGAACTGGCAGAGCTTCGACGCGGCCACACTGACCAGCCGCGGCCTACCGGATACGGTGATGAGCTACGCCCATATCTTCAATGTGAACACCATCTTCGGGGAGAATAGCGCGCAGAGCGATATCGACATGGATACCGATCTGTTCAATATCCAGTATACGGGACTCCCCTATGCCGATCTGGAAGGCTACGCCTACTTGATCGAGAACGAGGATACCCCGAGCGCATCCACTCGCACCCTGGGGGCGCGGGCCCATGGCAGCTGGCCGGATACCGGGGGACTGCGGGCCCTGTACACAGCGGAATTCGCCGATCAGGGCGATTACCGCGACGGCGCCGATACCAACGACGCCGACTACTGGCTCGCCGAGCTCGGTGCTGAGGCGTCTCTCTTCAAGGTCAAGGGCAGCTACGAGGTGCTGAGCGGTGACGGCACCTTCGGGTTCCAGACCCCCCTGGCGACCAAGCATGCCTTCCAGGGCTGGGCGGACAAATTCCTCCAGACCCCGCCCGACGGGGTGGAGGATCGGTTCGTGACCGGCATCCTTCGCTACCGGGGCTTCACCCTGACCGCGGTCTATCACGATTTCCGGGCCGAAAGCGGCGGGTACGACTTCGGCGAGGAGCTGGACCTGAAGGGGACCTACACCCTGAATGCGCACCTTACCCTGGGCCTGAAGTACGCCGACTACGAGGGTGACCGCAACGCCACGAACGTGGCCCGGAATCCGGGTCTCGCCCGGGACATCACCAAGTTCTGGGCCTTCCTTAGCACCGGCTTCTAGGGGCACTCCAAGCCGGCCCGGTCCCTCCTTCCTCTGGGGGGATCCTTTCTCCCCTGAACCCCTGTGACCCGCGGGTCCAGGCGATTCCCCGAAAACACCCAAAAGCTCGGACCCGCCCATTGCGAGCGGGTCCGAGCTTTTGGGGCAGCCAAGCCGATCGCTTGGTCTGGTCCCTTAGGTCTTGGCCGTCTGGGCAGCTCCTCCCTCCCGGTTGATCGTCAGGAGCCAGGTTAGGGCCAGGCAGACCAGGGCCAGAAGGATGTAGACGGAGAAGCCGTGGGCGTAGCCGATCTGCCCTTCCGCCTCGACGAAATAGCCCAGTATGGGAGGCACGGCGAAGCCACCGAAGGCGCCCAGGCCGCCGACCCAACCGGCGGCGCCCCCAACGGCGTCGGGCACCTCCTTGGGGACCAGCTTGAAAACGGCGGCGTTGCCGACCCCCATCCCGACCCCGATGAGCAGGGAGGCTATCAGAGAGAGCAGGAAGAGCTGGGAGAAGGTCATTAGCGCCGCACCCACCAGCAAGGTCGTCATGGCCAGTCCCAGCACCCGCTCGCCGCCGAGACGATCGGCGAAGGAGCCGCCCGGGACGCGGATCAGGGAGGCCAGCAGAGAGAAGCCCGCGGTCAGGCCTCCGGCCAGGCTCTCGGAGCTGCCCATGAACTCCTGCCAGTAGGTGGGCAGCCAGGCGGTCAGCGCCAGGAAGCCGCCGAATGTGGTGAAGTAGAGGCCCACCAGGGCCCAGGTCTTCCAGACCTTGGCCGAATAGATCAGGGCGTCGGTGGCGCTCTTCCGGGGGAACAGCTCCTGGCCCTGCTCCTGGGCCACCTCGCGGGCTTGCTCCGGGGATGTCCCCTGGTGGCGAAGCTGGAAATACCAGGCATTGTGCCCCGTGGCGGCATACAGGAGGGTTCCCGCGATCAAGATGCCCAACCAGGCCAGGTAGGCCCCGGAGAGGCTCCAAGCGGCGATCACCAGGGGGAGGACGAAGGAGATGATCCCCGGGGCGGTGTTGCCGAATCCGGCGTAGGCGCCTAGGGCCCATCCCTGCTGTTTCTGGGGGAACCAATAGGATACCTGGCTGATGCCTACCGAGAAGGTGGCGATACCGCACCCGGCGAGGCCGCCGAACAGCAGCACGGCCGGGTACCAGGCTGCGGAGAGGCTCTCCGGGTAGAGGAAGTTGAGCATCCCCAGGAGCCCGACCATCCCCACGATGGAAAGGCCCAAGAGGACCAGAAACGGTTTCCGCCCGCCCGTGGTGTCGACCCAGGCCGAAAAGGGGATGCGCAGGAGGGAGCCCGTCAGCATGGGGATGGAGACCAGCAGCCCGACCAGTGCGGGCGACAGATCCATGACCTCCTTGAAGCGGTTGGCCGTTGGGCCAAAGAGGGAAACCGCGGCGAAGCCCACGAAGAAGCCCAGGGTGGCCCCCAGCAGGGCCTCGTTCGGCGTACCCGCTAGTTGGTGTTTGCGCTCGGCGTTCATGGCCCTTCCCGATCCGTGCTTGTTGTGAGTTTTTGCGACGACCGCACGAAGCTTCGGAGCCCCGGGGTCAATCCTAACCCTGACAAAAGGCCGGTCGGTTGGCATTGACGGAGATCAACAACGAGGCAGGAACCACCAACCGGGGGGAGCTAGCAGCGGCCCTCCAGGGCGGCCCAACGCAGGGCCTCGGAGTCGAGGATCCGGATCTCGGGGCCTTGCACCGTGATCAGGCCCTGCTCCTCGAACTGCCCCAGGAGGCGGGAGAGGGTCTCGGGCTGGAGGGAGAGCCGGGCCGCGAGGGTCTTCTTGGTAAGGGGGAGATGGACGACCTCCCCGTCCCGACCCGATGCCACGGTTTCCAGGAGGTAGTTGGCCAGGCGCAAGGCCCCGTTCTGCAGGGACAGCGCCTCGATCTCGGAGACGTGCTGGCGCAACCGCTTGCTCATATGGGCCATGAGCCGGAAGCAGGCCCCGGTGGAGGCCTCTAGTGTGTGGCGCACCGGCTCGGTGGGGATGGCCAGGAGCTCGGCGGGCTCGATGGCGGCCGTGTTCACCGGGTAGCTGCGCTCTGCCATGAACATGGCCGCTTCGGCGAAGCTCCCCCCGGGCCCGGCCACGTCGATGATCTTCTCGTGGCCGTCCAGGCCCAACCGGAACAGCTTGATCTGGCCCTTGCGGACTATATAGAAATGGCTTGCCGGCTCCCCCTGGCGGAACAGCATCTCGTCGCGATCCAGGAGCAACGGACGGGTATCCTGGGCCACAGTGCCCAGCAGATCATCCTCCAGGCCTTCCAGGACAGGATGGCTGCGAAGCTCCTGCTCTTCCACGGGTTTAGGGGGGGGCTGGGCCACTGATGCCTATCCTCCACCCGGATTGACCGGGATCAAGGCCTTAGGGGATTTCCCACAGTAGGGTAATCCATCCCCGCGGCAAAGAGGGTGTTGATTGCTCGCCTATCGCACGTTCGCCGCCGCTCCTCACCGCATGCTCTTCTTCGGCGGGGTCCTGGCCCTGAATCTCGCCCTGCTGGGCTGGCTGGCCGTGCTCCTCGGCCGCTATGGCCACGCCCCGGCTGCCTCCTTGAGCCTGCCACCGGGCCCTGTCCACGGTTGGCTCCTGGTCTTCGGGGCCTTTCCGTTCTTCGTTTTCGGATTCCTGATGACGGCCCTGCCCCGGTGGGTCTCGGCTGCCGGGGTGGCCCCGCGGGCTTACCAGCCGGTGGCGTGGGCCCTCTATCTGGGCTTCCTTCTTGCCCTGGCGGGGGTCGTCCTGGATGCGGACATCGCCGTGGTGGGAATGGGCCTAACCGCCCTGGGGCTCCTGGGGGGCCTCGGGGTCATCCTGGGGGCCCTTGCCCGCGCCGGTAAGCCCCTTTCGTCGGATCCCGTTTTGGCGGCAGGAGTCCTGGCCGTGGGCTGTTTGGGCGCCCTTATGTCGGCCGCCGGGGCGTACCAGGGCAGCATCGATCTGTTCCGGACCGGCCTAAACCTAGGGCTTTGGGGCTTCCTGGTTCCGGTGGTATTCACGGTGGGCCATCGTATGCTGCCCTTCTTCGCCACCAATGCGGTTGCCGGCTACCTCCTGCACAGGACCGTCTGGGGCTCGCCCGCGGTTGCGGCCCTCTGCCTCGGGCATGCCGTTTTGCTGTCTGTGAATGCCGGACTCTGGCTACTGGCGACGGCGGTGCCCCTGACACTGATCGCCCTCTACCACTGGCTGCTTTGGCGGCCCTGGCAGACCCGGGGCCAGGCCCTGCTCTGGACCGCCTTCACCGCGCTCCTGTGGCTACCGGTGGCCGGGGCCCTCTACGTGGTGCAGTCGGCGGCGGGATGGCTGGACCCCATCCCCGCCTTGGGTCGGGCCCCCCTGCATGCCGTCGCGGTGGGTCTGCTGGGGGGCATCGTTCTGGCCATGGCGACCCGGGTCAGCCGGGGCCATTCGGGCCGGCCTCTGCGCATGGACGCGCTTGAGGTAGCGGCCTTCTGCCTTCTGCAGGGGAGCGCCGTGGCCCGAGTGCTCGCCGAGTTTCCGGGGTTGGAAGTCCTCCGGGGAGGGCTCCTGATCGGTACCGGGGCCCTTTGGCTGGCGGCCTTCGGGTCTTGGGGCTATCGATACGCCCGGATCTACTGGCAGCCCCGGGTGGACGGTGCCCCGGGGTGAGGGGCCGAAGGGCTCCGGTGACGGGCGAAGCTACGGCGTGACCGCCACCTTGAGGACGCCGTCGCGCTGGTTGCCGAAGAGGTCGTAGGCCTCCTCGATCCCATCGAGGGAATAGCGGTGGGTCACCAGCGGCTCCAGGTCCACTCGCCCGCCCTCGATGACGTTCATCAGCCGGCGCATGCGCTCCTTGCCCCCGGGGCAGAGGGTGGTGACGATGCGGTGGTCGCCGAGCCCGGCCTGGAAGGCGTCCAGGGGAACGCTCAGGTCCTTGGAGTAGACCCCGAGGCTGGAAAGCACTCCGCCCGGCTTCAGCACCCGCAGGGCGCCCTCAAAGGTCTCCTGCAGCCCGAGGGCCTCGATGGCCGCGTCCACCCCCCGGCCTTCGGTGATGCGGCCGATCTCCTCCACCGGGTCCACCTGGTTGAAATCCAGGACGTAATCGGCGCCCATGGCCGCGGCCCGCTCCTTGCGCTCCGGCACGGTCTCCACTGCGATAATGGTGGTCGCGCCGCGGAGCTTGGCTCCGGCGGTGGCGCACAGCCCGATGGGGCCCTGGGCGAACACGGCCACCGTGTCCCCGATCCGGAGGTCAGCGCTTTCCGCGCCGCCGAAGCCCGTGGACATGATGTCCGGACACATCAGGACCTGTTCGTCGGAGAGGCCTTCGGGGACCGGGGCGAGGTTGGCCCGGGCGTCGGGGACCCGGACGTACTCGGCCTGGCAGCCGTCAATGGTGTTGCCGAAGCGCCAGCCCCCGAGCGGCTTCAGGCCGTGGGCGCAGTCCTGGCCGTCCTGGGCGTGGAGGCCGTCCAGCGAGGCGTAGGACCAGCCACTGGGGCAGATGGCGCCGGTGATGACGCGCTGTCCCTCCCGATAGCCGGTGACGTTGCTCCCCAGGGCCTCGATCACGCCCACCGGCTCGTGGCCGACGGTCAGCCCCCTCTCCACCGGGTACTCGCCCTTGAGGATGTGGATGTCGGTGCCGCAGATGGTCGTGGTGGTGATGCGCATCAGGGCGTCGTTGGGTCCGATCTCGGGGACGGGCTTCTCGTCCAGGACGATCCGGCCCGGCTCCACGAATACTGCAGCCTTCATCTGCTCCGGCATGGCATCGGCTCCCTTGGTTGGGGACTCCCTCGTGAGGTCCCGGCGCGAAGGGGAATGGAAGAAGGGGGGTTCGGAGATCCCTACTACCAGGGGAACCCATTCTCCGTACCGAATTAAACCCCGGACTCCTCAGGGCAGTCTACGCAGTCGAGCGGAAATCCCAGATATTGGCGCCGGTCCCGGGCCCGCAGCACCCAGGGCCGCTCCTGCCAGGGCGGGTTGTGGCGGACATGGCGGGTGTGGCCGCACTCCAGATCGGCCACCCAGTGGCCCTCCTCGTCCCGGTGGAAGCCCACGATGCGCCGAGGTACCCCGCGTCGGCCTGGGCTACCGCTCAATCCAACAGATCCCCCAGAGGGAAGTAGTCGATGGCCTTCCCCGGGGCGATCGGAGTCTCGGCCGGGATACGGGCCAGTCCGTCGGCCCAGGCGGCGCCGCCCAGCACCCCCGATCCCTGGTTGGGGAAGGGAACGATCCGGCCATCCTCCACGCGGACCCGTAGGTACTCCTCCCGGTGCCCCGGATGGGGCCGATCGATCCCGGCGGGAAGGGGTAGGGGAGTGGGGAGGGTCCGGTCACGCCCTTGCAGCCGCCGGATGAGCGGGGCCCCGAAGAGGGCGAAGGTGACGAACAGGGAGACGGGATTGCCGGGGAGCCCGAGGAAGGGGGTTTCCCCCAGCCACCCGAAGGCCAGTGGCTTGCCCGGCTTGACGGCCACCCGCCAGAGCTCCAGGTGTCCCTGAGCCGTAACCGCCGCCCGCACGTGATCCTCCTCCCCCACCGAGACCCCCCCGCTGCTCAGCACCAGATCGGCGTCGGCCGCAGCCCGGCCCAGGGCGTCGCGGGTCCCTTCGGGATCGTCGGCAACGGTGGCTACCGGCAGGGCCTGGCAGCCGATGCGAGTCAGGAGGGCCTCCAGCATGGGCCCGTTGGCGTCCGGGATCTGGCCCGGTCCGGGCGATTGGCCGGGGGGCACCAGCTCGTCGCCGGTGACCACAACCGCGACCCGCAGCGGGGAAGCAGCCTCCAGGGAACCGATCCCCGCCGAGGCCGCCAGGCCGATGTCCTGGGGACGGATCCGGCGCCCGCCCGGGATCACCGGATCGCCCGGCTGGAGATCCTCGCCGGCTGGGCGGATGTTGGCCCCGGGAGCGCAAGGGGTCTGGATCCGGACCCTGCCGGCGCTTTCCCGGCAGCTCTCCTGCGGAAGCACCGCATCGGCCCCCTGTGGAATGGGGGCTCCGGTGAAGATGCGAGCCGCGGTGCCCCGGGATAGGGGGCCCGGCGCCACCCCCGCGGGGATGCGCTGGGCCACCGGCATCTCGCCTTCTCCGGAAGGAGATAGGTCTTTGGTGCGCAGGGCGTAGCCATCCATGGCGCTGTTGGCCCAGGCGGGCACCGGATCCCGGGCAGTGACTGGCCGTGCGGCGATGCGATCGAGGGCGGAGGCTAGGGCAATGGTCTCCCCCCGACGATCGCTCGGGGCCACACTGCTCAGGAGCCGCTCCTGGGCCTCGGTGATACAAAGCAGCTCGGAGCTTGCCCCTTGGCAAGGGTCTTTAAGATTCGGTTCCGGCATGGCTGTAGGGCCTCCGCCCGGGGATGGTCGGCATGGGGTCGGCCGGGATCGGGGGCTCTTCCGGTGCCCGGGGGCTCGAAGCCCTTTACTGGACCAGCGGGCTGTCGGCCGCCTCCAGGTCGATGCCCTCAATCTCGGCCCGGGCGGCCAGGAGCTGGATGTACTGGCTAACCGCCCGGCGCCAGCCACGCTCGGTCAGGTAGTCGGCGATCAGGGACCGGACGCTCTCGAAGTCGAGTGGCTCGCCGCCTTGGCGGCTCAGGACCTCGATCACGTGGAAGCCGTAGCGGGTCTCCACGGGACGATCGGCGAGGTCCACCGGCAGCCGCAGAAACACCTGCTCCAGCTCGGGGACCGTCTGGCCGCGTCCGACCAGCCCCAGGTGACCGCCTTCCTCGCGGGAGGGGCAGGCCGAGTGGCTTTCCGCCAGCTCGGCGAAGCGCTCCGGTGAGGCCTCCAGGGTCTCGATCAAGGACTCGGCGCGATCCCGCTGCTCCTTTCGCGCATGGGCGTCGTCGGGGGCAGCGGCCAACAGGATGTGGCGGAGCTCCACCTCCTCCGGGGTCCGGAACCGCTCCCGATTGGCCTCGAAGTACCGCTGGCAGGCGTCCTCGTCGGCTTCCGGGAGCTGCACTTCCTCGGCCAGGAGTTCCTCGATGGCCTCGTCGGGGCGGTCCTCGGTGGCGATGCCGATCTCTTCGGCACGCTGGCGCAGGAGCTCGCGAACGGCGAGCCGGCGCGCGGCCTCAGCGTGGCGTTCCTCGATGCTTCCGGTCTCCACGTTGGCGGACTCGCGGTTGATCGCCTCGTCGGAGACCTCGATGCGGTTCACGTGGATGCTCATGATCCGCTCCTAGACCCGGCGTTGGCGCACGATCTGATACTGCCGGGCCAGGTAGGCCGCCGGCAGGCTCCAGATGTGGACAAGGCGTGTGAACGGGAAGACCAGGAAGGTGGTGATCCCGAGGAAGATATGGAGCTTGTAGATCCAGTGGACCCCCGCGATGTGCTCCGCCGCCCCGGGCCGGAAGGTCACGATGTGCTGGGCCCACTCGCCGAGCTGCAGCATGGCGGATCCATCCAGGTGCTGCATGGAGATGGGGATGGTGAAAAGCCCGAGCAGGAGCTGGGCGTAGAGCAGGGCCAGGATGAAGACGTCGTTCTTGCTGGAGTGGGCCCGCACCCGGGGATGGAAGAGGCGCCGCTGCAGCAGCATGGTGCCGCCGACCAGCGCCGCCGCCCCGGCGATCCCGCCGGTGACTATGGCCAGGATCTGCTTGGCCCCCGGCGTCAGCCCCAGATAGGGATACAGGGAGTGTGGCAACAGCAGGCCGAACAGGTGGCCGAAGAAAAGGAAGATCACCCCGGCATGGAACAGGACGCTGGCCACCTGGAAGCGGAAGGAGTTGTCCAGTAGCTGGCTGGAGTTGGTCTTCCAGGTGTACTGGCTCATGTCGAACCGCACCAGGCTCCCCAAAAGGAAGACGGTGCCGGCGATAAAGGGGTAGTACTCGAAAAGCAGGTTGTTCAGGAAGTCCATGGTTCCATGCTCCGCTTAGGGGTTTCCGGAGCCGCCGGTCGAGCCGGACCGGCGCTCCACCCATTGGATCGGCTGCTCCGGCTCCTGCCGGGTCGCACCGCAGTTTGTCGCCGGCTGGTCCGGCCCGAAGGTCACCGGAGTCTCCATCCAGGCCCGGTCCAAAGCCTCCGGGGTATCGTCCCGGGCTTCACCGGCCGCCGTCTCCGCCAGCTCCTCCGGCTCGGGATCGAGCCCCTGTACCCGCAGGAGCATCCGAAAAGGCACGGCGAACGGGCTCTGCCGCTCCCGCAGGCGGACATGGACCTTCTGCAGGATGGGCCCCGTCTCCTGGAGCCACTCCCGGGCCGCGGCCTCGTCGAGCTCCGCACAGAACTCCAGGAACAGCGGCAGGAAATCGGGAAGCTCCCGGGAGTCCATCTCCAGGCCGTTCTCCCGGTAGGCCTGCCGGAGCTCGACCATGGCCGGGCCTCGGTCCCGCGATTCCCCGTAGACGTGCTCGAAGAGGTACAGGGACACCTGCTTGCTGCGGTCGAAGGTCTCCACGAAGGCGGCCTGAAGATCCAGCAAGTCCGAGGTCCGGAGCCACTCTAGGAAGCCTTCGAGGGTGGCCAGATCGTCGGTGGAGAGCTCGGGCCGTACCACCAGGGCCTCCCCGATCTCCTCCGTATGGGCCCGCACCTCGTCACGGGGATAGCTGAGGAGCCCGGAGAGCGCCTTGAGTGCCGGCTGCAACGGGGGACCGCCAGGCCGGTTCATTTGTCCGTCTCCTTGATGGTGGGCGGCTGATGCTCGCGCTGGCGCGGGCTCTTGCTGCCGAAGAGGTTGGTCCGGGTGACCCCGTGGGTGTGGCAGCCGTCACCGAAGCTGAAGCCACAGCCCGAGCGCTCCCCGTAGGCGTCCTCGGCGGAGAGCTCGCGGTGGTTGGTGGGGATCACGAACCGGTCCTCGTAGTTGCCGAGGGCCATGTAGCGATACATCTCCTCCACCCGCTGCTCGTCCAGGCCGACCTGCTCGAGGACATCCGTGCGATCCTCGCCCTCCACCGTCTGGGCCCGCTTGAACACGCGCATCGCCAGCATGCGGCGCAGCCCGTGGGTGACCGGTCGCTCGTCGCCCGCGGTCAGCAAGTTGGCCAGGTACTTGACGGGGATGCGCAGGGACTCGACGTCGGGGATCAGGCCCTCGGTCCCGATCCGGCCGGAATCCGCCGCGGCCTGCACCGGCGACAGCGGCGGCACGTACCAGACCATCGGCAGGGTCCGGTACTCCGGATGCAGCGGGAACGCCACCTGCCAGTCGATGGCCATCTTATAGACCGGCGCGCGCTGCGCCGCCTCGATCCAGTCCTCGGGGATGCCGTCGGCCCGCGCCTGCTCGATGACCTCGGGGTCCTCGGGGTCCAGGAAGATGTCGAGCTGGGCCTGGTAGAGGTCCTGCTCGTTGGGGACGCTGGCCGCCTCCTCAATGCGGTCGGCGTCGTAGAGCAGCACCCCCAGGTAGCGGATGCGGCCGACGCAGGTCTCCGAGCACACCGTGGGCTCCCCTGCCTCGATGCGGGGATAACAGAAGGTGCACTTCTCCGATTTGCCGGACTGCCAGTTGTAGTAGATCTTCTTGTAGGGACAGCCCGAGATGCACATGCGCCAGCCCCGGCAGCGGTCCTGGTCGATCAGGACGATGCCGTCCTCTTCCCGCTTGTAGATGGCCCCGCTGGGGCAGCTCGCCACGCAGGAGGGGTTGAGGCAGTGCTCGCACAGCCGGGGCAGGTACATCATGAAGGTGTTCTCGAACTGCCCGTAGATCTCCTTCTGGACGTTCTCGAAGTTGTAGTCCTGTGAGCGCTTGGCGAACTCCCCGCCCAAAATCTCTTCCCAGTTGGGGCCCCACTCGATCTTCTCCATGGGCTTGCCGGTAATGGCCGAGTAGGGCTTGGCTGTAGGCTGGGCCTTGGCCGGCGCCGCGTTGTGCAGGCGCTGGTAGTCGAAGTTGAACGGCTCGTAGTAGTCGTCGATCTCCGGCAAGTGGGGGTTGGCGAAGATCTTGGCCAGCAGCCGCCACTTGCCGCCCTGCTTGGGCTCCAGCTCGCCGTCCTTGCGGCGGATCCAGCCGCCCTGCCAGCGGTCCTGGTTCTCCCAGTCCTTGGGATAGCCGATGCCCGGCTTGGTCTCCACGTTGTTGAACCAGGCGTATTCCATGCCTTCCCGCGAGGTCCAGACGTTCTTGCAGGTGACCGAGCAGGTGTGGCAGCCGATGCACTTGTCCAGGTTGAGGACCTTGCCGATCTGAGCGCGAACCCTCATCGCGTATACTCCTGGGCCAGGATGCTTTCGTCGTCCCCTTCCAGCCAGTCGACGCGGTCCATCTTCCGGACCACGACGAACTCGTCCCGGTTGGAGCCGACGGTGCCGTAGTAGTTGAAGAAGTAGCTCTGCTGGGCGTAGCCGCCGATCATGTGGGTCGGCTTGACCACCGCCCGCGTCACCGAGTTGTGGATCCCGCCCCGGGAGCCCGTGATCTCCGATCCCGGCGTGTTAACGATCCGCTCCTGGGCGTGGTACATCATCGCCATGCCCTCGCGGACCCGCTGGGAGACCACCGCCCGGGCCACCACCGCCCCGTTGACGTTGAACACCTCGATCCAGTCGTTGTCCTCGATGCCCGCCTTCTGGGCGTCGGTCTCGGCGATCCAGATGATCGGCCCGCCCCGGGACAGGGTCAGCATCAGCAGGTTGTCGCTGTAGGTGCTGTGGATGCCCCACTTCTGGTGGGGCGTGATCCAGTTCAGCACGATCTCCGGATTGCCGTTGGATCGGGTGCCGTTAAGGCCCTTCCAGGTCTTGGTGCTCACCGGCGGGCGGTAGGCGACGAAGCCCTCGCCGAAGGCCCGCATCCAGGGATGGTCCTGGTAGAGCTGCTGGCGTCCGGTCAGGGTCCGCCAGGGGATCAGCTCGTTGGTGTTGGTCCAGCCGGCGTTGTAGCAGACCTTCTCCGACTCCACCCCCGACCAGATGGGTGAGGACACGATCTTGCGCGGCTGGGCCTGGATGTCGCGGAAGGTGATGCGCTCGTCCTCCTTGCCCGCCGCCAGGTGGGTGTGCTCGCGGCCGGTGGCCTTCTCCAGCTGGGTCCAGGCCTTCTCCGCCACCCGGCCGTTGGTCTCCGGAGCCAGGGTCATGACCGTGTCCGCCGCCTCGATCGGGGTCTCCATCCGCGGGCGGCCGGTGGGATTGCGGTGGTTGCGGCCGTGGAGGCGGTCGAGGTGGGCCACCTCGTCGGTGGTATCCCAGGTGAGCCCCTTGCCCCCGTTGCCGGCCTTGTCGAGCAGGGGCCCCACCGAGGTGAAGCGGGCGTAGGTGTTGGGGTAGTCCCGATCCACCACCGCCAGATTGGGCATGGTCTTGCCCGGGACCGGCTCGCACTCGCCGGCCTTCCAGTCGGCGACGCCGAGGGCCTGGCCCAGCTCGGCCGGGGTATCGTGCTGCAGGGGCACGGTCACCACGTCCTGCTCGGTCCCCAGGTGGCCCTCGACCACCTCAGAGAAGCGCCGGGCGATCCCCTTGAAGATGTCCCAGTCGGAGCGGGACTCCCAGGCCGGGTTGACCGCCTCGGACAGCGGATGGATGAAGGGGTGCATGTCCGAGGTGTTGAGGTCGTCCTTCTCGTACCAGGTGGCGGTGGGCAGCACGATGTCCGAGTAGAGGCAGGTCGTGGACATGCGGAAGTCCAGGGTCACCAGGAGGTCGAGCTTGCCTTCCGGGGCCTCCTCGCGCCAGTTGACCTCCTGCGCGTGCTCGGTCCCTTCCTCGCCGAGGTCCTTGCCCTGGACGCCGTCGTCTGTGCCGAGGAGGTGCTTGAGGAAGTACTCGTGGCCCTTGCCGGAGGAGCCCAACAGGTTGGACCGCCAGACGAACAGGTTCCGGGGCCAGTTGGCCGGGCTGTCCGGGTCCTCGCAGGCGAGGCCCAGCTCCCCGGATTGGAGCTGGCGCACCACGTAATCCTTGGGATCCTCCCCGGCTTCGGCCGCCTCCCGGGCCACCTGGAGGGGGTTGCGGTTGAGCTGAGGCGCGGAGGGCAGCCAGCCCATGCGCTCGGCGCGGACGTTGTAGTCGATCAGCGCCCCTGACCAGTCCTCAGGGTTCGCCAGGGGCGAGAGGATCTCGTCCACGGAGAGCTTCTCGTAGCGCCACTGGTCGGTGTGGGCATACCAGTAGGAGGTCCCGTTCATGTGCCGCGGGGGCCGCACCCAGTCCAAGGCGAAGGCCACCGGGGCCCAGCCGGTCAGGGGCCGGACCTTCTCCTGGCCCACGTAGTGCGCCCAACCGCCGCCGGAGACGCCGACGCAGCCGCACATCACCAGCAGGTTGATGATGGCGCGGTAGTTCATGTCCATGTGGTACCAGTGGTTCAGCCCGGCCCCCAGGATCACCATGGACCTGCCCCCGGTCTTGGCCGCGTTGTCGGCGAACTCCCGGGCGACGCGAACCACGTGGTCCGCGGGAACGCTGGTGATGGGCTCCTGCCACTTCGGCGTGTAGGGGACGTCTTCCTCGTAGGAGGCGGCCACCGCCGGATCCCCGAGCCCCCGATCGACGCCGTAGTGGGCGACCATCAGGTCGAAGACGGTGGCCACCGTGGCGGTCCCGCCGTCGGCGGTCTGGATCCGCTTGACGGGGACCTTCCGCTCCAGGATCTCCTCCTGCGGATTGGCCTGGTAGTGCTCGTGCTCCACCCCGCCGAAGTACGGGAAGGCCACCGTGGCGATCTCATCGCTATCGTCGAGGAGGGAGAGCCGCAGCTCCGTCTCCCGGCCCTCGGCCCCTTCCCGCTCCTCCAGATTCCAGCGCCCGCTGCCGTCCCACCGGAAGCCGATGGAGCCCTGGGGGGCCACCAGGTCGCCGGAGCTGCCGTCCCAGGCAAGGGTCTTCCAGTCG
>JAHEOG010000132.1 GCA_018609925.1 Gammaproteobacteria bacterium | reverse complement strand
GACTTCGCCGGCCTGGAACCAGTCTTCCTGTCCACTTCCCGGGCCGGGGGAGCGCCTCCCGAAGTCGGTGTGGCGGCGCCGCCGGTGGCCGATGCCGAGGACTTGGATGTCCTGCGGGAGCTGGACGCGGTGGTCACCACCCAGGGTGGGGATTATACCCAGTCGGTGTACCCCTATCTCAGGGACACCGGCTGGGACGGCTACTGGATCGATGCCGCCTCCCCCTTGCGCATGGCCGAGGACAGCGTGATTGTCCTCGACCCGGTCAACCGCGAGGCCATCGAGTCGGCCATCGCCGCCGGCGGCCGGACCTTCGTGGGAGGCAATTGCACCGTCAGCCTCATGCTCATGGCCCTCGGGGGGCTCTTCCGGGCCGGGCTGGTGGAATGGATGACGGCCATGACCTACCAGGCCGCCTCCGGGGCCGGGGCCCGGAATATGCGCGAGCTGGTGGCGCAGATGGGGGAGCTGCGGGATGCCGCCGGGGAGCGCCTGGAGGATCCGGCTGCGGGCATCCTGGAGATCGATCGCGCCGTGGCCGAGCGCATGCGGGCCGAGGACTTCCCCGTCGAGCACTTCGGGGTGCCCCTGGCCGGCAGCCTGATCCCCTGGATCGACCGGGCCATGGAGGGGGGTCAGAGCAAGGAGGAATGGAAGGGCTCCGAGGAGAGCAACAAGATCCTGGGACGCCGCGAGGGGCCCATCCCCATCGACGGGACCTGCGTTCGGGTGGGAAGCATGCGTTCCCATGCCCAGGGCTTCACCATCAAGCTGAGCCGCGACGTCCCCGTGGATGAGGTGGCCACCCTGCTGGGGGAGGCCAACGACTGGGTCGAGGTGGTCCCAAACGAGCCCGGTCCTTCCCAGCAGCGGCTGACTCCGGCCGGGGTTACCGGGACCCTGGCGGTCCCCGTCGGCCGCCTCCGGAAGATGCGGATGGGGGGCCACTACCTGAACGCATTCTCGGCGGGGGACCAGCTCCTGTGGGGGGCGGCCGAGCCCCTCCGGAGGACCCTGCGCATCCTCACCAGGTCCTTGTAGGCCCCGGCCGGTGGTGGCTCGGAACCGATAGCCATCCGGGCGGGAGCGGTCTCGGGAATCCCGCCAATGCCCCGATCTTCCGCATTGGAACCCCTTTCCCCTGTTGGTCGTGAGCCCCCCAGGGTCCCCCTAAGGCTCCATCCGGGCGATTGTTCTGCGGTTTTGTCGTGAAACAAAGCACGGCCCTCGGGTCGTTTTCCGTTTGAAACTTGGTTTTGTGAGGGATACCTTTCGGCATAAGGATACGGTCCGGAGCATTGGCAATCGGGTCTTTGCCCATCCCGTGCACTATGCGGTAAAAAGGCATGGCCCTTTCCGGAAAGGAGAGCTCGATGGCCATTCCCACCCCTCAAGAGGGGCCTTCCGTTGGCCGTGGCGCGCACCCCCGTCGTACGGTCCGGATGGCTCTCTTGTCCGGGTGTTTGGCAGGCCTTTGGGCGGTCTCCCCTCCTTCCGCCGCCCTCGGGCTAGGGTCTCTGGAGGTCGAATCGGACCTCGGCAGCCCCCTTCAGGCTTCTGCTCCCATCCGTATGGACACCGGGGAGTCCTTCGAGGAACTCGAAGTCTCCCTGGCTTCCCGTTCCGACTACGAGCTGATCGGGGCCCAGCCTCCCACCATTGCCGACCGGCTCCGGGTGGAGCTCCGGGACGGGGATTCGCCTCAGCTCCGGCTAACTAGCTCGGCCCCCCTGGGGGATCCCCTCTTCGAAGTCATGGTCCGGGTCGCCAGCGGGGATAATGAGATCCTCAAGATGTACACGGTGATGCTGGACTCGCCCCGTGTGGCCGCCCCCGAGGGGGATACCGAGGCCACCGAAGGGGCATCTCGCCAAGGCAGGGACGCCGCTCAGCCGAGCCCGCCCCAGGAGGGGGAGCCCCGGGCGCGGTCCCAGCCCCTGCCCCCGGAGGCTGGAGAGGAGGGCGAGCCCGAAGTCCAGCCCGGCCCGGCGGTGGATCGGCCCGACGTCGAGGTGACCGAAGGGTGGGCCAAGCGGAACCGATACGGCCCCGTTCGCTCCGGGGACACTTTGACCACCGTCGTCGAGCGGCTCCGCCAGGATCCTTCGGTTCCCTTGGAATCGGCTGTTGTGGCTACCTGGCGCGCCAATGAGGACGCCTTTATCGACGGCAACATGAACCTGCTTCGCCAGGGGGCGGTCCTGGATGTACCGGAAGAATCCCGGATCCGGGGGGTTACCCCCGAGGAAGCCCAGTCCGTGATCCGGGAGCAGCGTCGCCAATGGCAGGCCGATAAGGACCAGCCGGAGCCCGAGCCCAGTCCGGGACATCAACGCTACCAGGTTCAGGTTTCCCTGCAGGACGCCGAATCCGGTGACGGGGCCTCCACTCCGGAAGGGGGCCAGCAGGGCGCGCAAGAGGAGCAGGCGTCTCCCGATGGGCCTACCCGATTGGAGGGCGAGGTCTCGGCAGGGGAGGGCGGATCGGGCGAGGCCAGCACCGCCAAGCCCGGCTCCGAAGCCGATTCCGGAGCCGAAGGGGCGAAGGAGGGCCAGGATAGCCCCCAGCAGGGCAGCCCCGAGGCGAGTGCTTTGGTGGCCGAGCTTCGGACCCAGGTCAGCGAGCTCCGTCAGAATCTGGAGAGCCAACGAAGCGACGCCGAGGCTCGCACCCAAGCTTTGGAGGAGCGCATCGGCGATCTGCAGGACCAGCTCCAGGAGCAGCGCAACCTCATCAATCAGCAAAGCGCCTCCCTGGAGGAGATGGCCCAGCCGGGTGGCTCCGAAGCAGGCGGGGTCCCGAGTCGGGAGCGCTACATCCTATGGCTCCTGGCCGGGATCAACCTGTTGATGCTCCTCGCCATCCTGGCCCTTTGGCTGCGCTTGCGTAGCCTGCAGACCGCTTCCGCCGAGGGGGTCACCGAGGGCCCAGGCCCCGCTCTTGCCACCGGTCCGGCCGTAGGCGCCGGCCCCGAAAGCGGAGCCCAGGAGCCCTCCGATCCGTTGGCTCGCGCCTACGCTCAGGCCGAGGCCGGGCAGTTGAAACAGGCCCGCTCCACCCTTTGGGAGGCCATCGCCGCCAACCCCCAGAACTGGGAGGCCTACGACCGGCTCCTCGATCTCTACGAGCGGGAGGATGACGGGGACCAGTTCGAGGAGGTGGCCCGTCGGCTGTTCGGCCGGCTCGGCGACGACCGTCCCGATTGGCAGGCCGATGTACGCTCTCGGGGCCACCAGCTCAAGCCGGAGAGCCCGCTGTTTGCGGGGGCTACCGGGGCGGCGGAGCCGGGGGAGGGCTCCCTGGCATTCTCGGGCGCTGATCTCGGGATGGAAGGCGGCGGGGAGGCCGAGGCCACTCCCGAGGCAGGGACCTCCGAGGAGCCCAAGCCGTCTTCCGAAGGGGAGGTCGATTTCGACCTGGACTTCTCGGAGGAGCTGTCCCCGGAATCCGGGGTTTCCGCCCCGGAAGAAGCCGAATCCGATTCCGGCACCGAGCCGGGTGCTGAGGAAGAAGCGGCCTTGGATTTCGATCTGGGGAGCTCGGAGCCGGAGAATCCCCTTCACTCCGGTCCGGAGCCATCTGAAACGCAAGGCCCCGAGGGTCCGGCCTCCGAAGACGAAGGATTGGATCTTACCGGGAGGGGCCTGTCTTCGGGTGCCGAGGAGGAGGAAGCCGCCTCCGGGGAGGATCGCCCGGAGGGCTCGGTGGGATCGACGCAGGCCCCGCCGGAAGGGGAAGGCGAAGAGCTTGAGCTGGATTTTGATCTGGGCTCCCTGGCAACCGGACAGCAAGGGCAGGCCCCAGAGCCGGGATCCGAGCCCGAGCTGGATTCGGGCGAAATCGGATCCGAAGGGGAGGCCCCTGCGGAGGAGGAAGCCCCGGCGGTTAGCCTGGAGGAAGACCTGGACTGGAGCTGGGAGGACGAGGCCGCCACCGGGGAGGGTACGGAAGCCCATTCGGGGGAGGAACAGACACCGGAAGCGCCTTCTCTGGAAGAGGAGGCGCCCGGCCCGGTTGAAGGCGAAGGCGAGGCGGGCCCTTACGATCTTGGTGGGAGCCTTGGGGAAGGGCCTTCGCTCGGGGAGGATCGGTCGGCCGAAGGCGAAGGCGCCGGAGCGTCGGATAGCCAAGAGGCGGAGCCCGAATCGGACGATTTTGAGGTCAAGCTGGATCTCGCGCGGGCCTGGATGGATATGGGCGACCGCGAATCGGCCCGAGGGCTCCTGGAAGAGGTCCAGGCCCAGGGCAGCCGGGACCAGCAGGGGCGGGCTCAGGAGCTGCTGGCCACCCTGCGTTGAGCTCCCCGGCGGATCCTCCAACATCTCCCCACGCCGCCGATAAGGGAGGTGGGGCCGCGTCCGGCGGGCGCGGACCCCCCAAAGGATTGCCCGCCCGCCATCCTGGGGCCAAGGTCCTCGCCCTGCTGTTGCTCGCGGGGGGACTGATGGGGGCCCCAAGCCCCTTGGGGCTGGCGGCCTATGCCCCGTTGGTGTTGGCCGCTCTGGCCTTGGCTCCCGGCTCCCTCGGCCACCTCCTGCAGCTCCTGCGCCGACTGCGCTGGGTCTTCCTGTTCATTGTCCTTTTCCATGGCTGGTTCTCCCCCGGGCGGCCGCTGATCCCGGGGGCTGGTGCCTGGGCTCCCTCGCTCTCGGGGCTGGGCTACGCCCTGGAGCTGGTGATTGTGGTCACGCTCATGGCCGGGCTTGGCGCGGTGCTGGTGCGCTCGACCGTCGGCCCGGACCTGGCCGCCGGGATCGTGTGGGTCCTACGCCCCCTGAAGGGGCTGGGCGTCCCCGTGGAGCGCTTCGGGCGCCGTCTGGCCTGGACGGTCGACCGGGTCGATCCCGTCTTCCGGGAGACGGCCCGAGTCCGGGACGCGCTCAAGGTTCGCCTTCCGGTCCGGGGTCGCTGGGTCGCCCGTCTGCAAAGGGAGGCGAGCACGGCCCGCCTGGTCCTTCGCCGGGCTCGGGAGGCGGCGGATCGCAATGCCGAGGCCCTGTTCCTGCGGGCAGCGGTCGTCAGTGCCCCCGTGAGACCGCTGACCCCGGCGGATTGGGGCTTGCTCGGAGGGGCCTTCTCCTGGGCCCTGGCGATGGCCCTGGCGGGGCAATTGGGCCTAGGGACCGGGTCCGGATGAGTCGCTGGGCCCTGCGGTTGGAGTTCGACGGCTCCCGCTTCCACGGGTGGCAGCGTCAAGCCAATGCGGCCACCGTCCAGGGAGCCCTGGAGCATGCCTTGGCCCGGGTGGCGGATACCCCCGTTGCCGTCACGGCTGCCGGGCGCACCGATGCCGGAGTGCACGCTTTGGGACTGGTCGCCCACTTCGAGCCGCCGGTGGCCCGTCCCGCCCGGGCCTGGCTGCGCGGGGTCAACAGCTACCTTCCGGAAGGCGCGGCGGTGACTGCCGCCCAGCCTGCGGCGGCCGGGTTCCATGCGCGGCGCTCCGCCACCGCTCGGACCTACCTCTACCGGATCCTGTCACGGGCCGCCGCACCCGGGCTCGAATACGGGCGGGTCACTTGGGTCCCCGAGCCGCTGGACCCGGAGGCGATGGCCCAAGGGGCAGCCATGCTGGAAGGCGAGCACGATTTCTCCGCCTTCCGGGCCAGCGGCTGCCAAGCCGCCTCGGCGGTGCGCACGGTCCAGCGAATCGCGGTCTGGCGCCGCGGGGAGGAGATCCAGGTGGCGATGCGCGCCACCGCATTCCTGTACAATATGGTGCGGATTGTGGTCGGATCCCTGTTGGAAGTCGGCTTGCGGCGCCGCGATCCCGAGTGGATCGCCTCGCTTCTGGAATCGCGCGATCGGCTGCGGGCCGGTCCCACGGCCCGCCCGGAAGGCCTCTACTTCGCGGCGGTTCACTATCCTCCGGAGAAGGAGGCCCCGCCGCCCCCATGCTGGGGGCCGGGGGGATTCGATCCGGGGGCCTTTTGATCCCTTGGCGCTGGGGGAAAGGCCCCAGCGGCCCACGAAAACGCCAACCAGTCGGCGGTCCCTCGGGAATTGGACGGGGCAAAGCGAACGCGCATCAAGGTCTGCGGCATTACCTCCTCGAGGGATGCCGAAAAGGCGGTCTCGGCGGGGGCCGACGCGATCGGACTGGTGTTCTACCCCGACAGTCCGCGCGGGCTCACCGCCGAGGAGGCGGCGACCATCTGCGCGGAGCTGCCTCCCCTGGTTAGTGCGGTGGGGGTCTTCGTTGATCCGTCCGCCGAGGCCGTGACCGACGTGCTCGCGCATTGCCCCCTGGATGTCCTGCAGTTCCACGGGGCGCAAACACCGGCCTTCTGCTCGGGGTTCGGTCGGCGCTATCTGCGGGCCGTTCGCATGGGACCGGAAACCGAGCTGGCCCCGCTGGTGGTGGCCCACGGGCC
The DNA here is from genome assembly GCA_018609925.1 of Gammaproteobacteria bacterium. Lineage (GTDB taxonomy): Bacteria > Pseudomonadota > Gammaproteobacteria > Thiohalorhabdales > Thiohalorhabdaceae > Thiohalorhabdus. The sequence continues at coordinate 9,254 of JAHEOG010000132.1, read as the reverse complement.
GCATCGTTTGCTCCTCGATGCCCACGTGCCCGGCCAGCCCGGCGGGACCGGTCGGACCTTCGCCTGGGGCGCCATCCCCGGGGAGCTGGCGGGCCGCTTCGTCTTGGCCGGGGGCCTGACGCCGCAGAACGTGGCCGAGGCGGTGCGGGCCGCTCGGCCTTTCGCCGTTGACGTGAGCAGCGGGGTGGAGGACCGGCCGGGGGAGAAATCGGCCGATCGCATTGCCGCCTTTATGGAAGGAGTTCGCGATGGGGATGATGGCTGATCGGCCCAACGAGCGAGGCCGGTACGGGGTGTACGGAGGGCGCTTCGTTTCCGAAACCCTGATGGCTCCCATCCTGGAGCTTACCGAAGCGTATCACCAGCTGCGCGATGATCCGGCCTTCCAGGCGGAGCTGGCGGCGGAGCTCCGATCCTACGTGGGCCGGCCCACGCCCCTGTACGAGGCCAAGCGGCTCAGCGCCGAGGCCGGGGGCGCCCGCATCTTCCTAAAGCGGGAGGACCTCACCCACACCGGTGCCCACAAGATCAACAACACCATCGGGCAGGGGCTGCTTGCCCGGCATATGGGCAAGCGCCGCATCATCGCCGAGACCGGTGCCGGCCAGCACGGCGTGGCCACCGCCACCATGGCAGCGCGGCTGGGCCTGGACTGCGTCATCTACATGGGCGTCGAGGACATGCGTCGCCAAGCGGTGAACGTCTACCGCATGCGCCTGCTGGGGGCCGAGGTGGTGCCGGTGGAATCGGGCAGCCGCACCCTCAAGGACGCCATGAACGAGGCCATGCGGGACTGGGTGACCCATGTGGCCGACACCTTCTACGTCATCGGCTCCGTAGCCGGCCCGCATCCCTACCCCATGCTAGTCCGCGACTTCCAGTCGGTGATCGGCCGAGAAGCTCGGGAGCAGGCCCAGGAGGCCCTGGGCCGTCTGCCCGATTGCCTGGTTGCCTGCGTGGGGGGCGGCAGCAACGCCCTGGGGCTATTCGGGCCCTTCCTCGACGATCCGGATGTGGCCATGGTGGGCGTGGAAGCGGCCGGTCACGGCCTCGCCAGCGGGGAGCACGCCGCCCCCCTGGCCGCGGGGATTCCGGGTATCCTGCACGGCTCCCGCAGCTATTTGATGCAGGACGAGAACGGCCAGATACTGGGCACCCATTCCCTATCCGCCGGGCTGGATTACCCCGGCGTCGGACCTGAGCACAGCTACCTAAAGGACCTCGGGCGGGTCCGCTACGAGACCGTGGACGATCGGGAGGCCCTGGCCGGATTCCGACAGCTGACCGCCACCGAGGGCATCCTGCCGGCCCTGGAGCCGGCCCACGCCGTGCCGGCCGCTATGCGCCTGGCCGGGGAGCTCTCCCCGGATCAGGCCGTGCTGATCAATCTCTCGGGCCGCGGCGACAAGGACATCGATACCGTGGCCGAGGTGGAGGAAGGCTCGTGAGCCGCCTGGACCGGTGCTTCCGGGAGCTGGCCGAAGAGGGGCGCAAGGGGCTCATTCCCTTTTTGACCGCGGGGGATCCCGAGCCCGGGGCCACCGTGGGCCTGCTGCACGCCCTGGTGTCTTCCGGGGCCGATGCGGTGGAGCTGGGGGTGCCCTTCTCGGATCCCCTCGCCGACGGTCCGGTCATCCAGCGGGCCTCCGAGCGCGCCCTGGTTCACGGCGTTTCTCTCACCGATGTCCTGGCCATGGTGCGGGAATTCCGGGCCGACGACGACCGGACCCCGGTGGTGCTGATGGGCTACGCCAATCCCATCGAGCGCATGGGCCCCGCCCGCTTCGCCGAGCGCGCCGCCGCGGCGGGTGTGGACGGGGTGCTGACGGTGGACATGCCGCCCGAGGAGGCCGGCGAATGGACCCGGCCCTTCCCCGAAGCCGGGATCGACCCCATCCTGCTGGCCGCTCCCACCACCTCCGGTCAGCGCCTGGAGGCCATCCTGGAGATCACTCGGGGCTTCCTCTACTACGTTTCCATTACCGGGGTTACCGGGGCCGGCGGGCTGGACGCCGAGGATGTGGCCGAGCACGTGGCCCCCATCCGGGCGCGTACGGATCTGCCCGTAGCCGTGGGCTTCGGCGTCCGGGACGCGAGCTCCGCGGCGGCGGTGGCGAATTCGGCGGATGCCGTGGTGGTGGGCAGCGCCCTTATTCGAACCATAGCGGAGCACGCTGAGCGCGCCGACGCCGGGCAAGGGCTGGAGGGCGCCCTGCGCCGACAGATGGCCGAGCTACGCGCCGGCGTGGATGGGCTCGGCGGCGAGGAAGGAGGGAGCGGGTAGCCGATATGACCTGGTTCCAGCGCATCATGCCGCCGAAGATCAAGAAGAAGGAGAGCAACGGGGGCAATATCCCCGAGGGGCTCTGGGCCAAGTGCCCCGATTGCCAGGCCATCCTCTATCGCAAGGATCTGGAGCGCAGCCTTCAGGTCTGTCCCAAGTGCAGCCACCACCATCGCCTGGGTGCCCGCGAGCGCCTGGACGGCTTTCTGGATGAGGAGCCTCGCGAGGAGCTGGGGGTGCACCTCGCCTCCAACGATCCACTGCGGTTCCGGGATGCCAAGAAGTACCGGGACCGGCTGTCCCAGGCCCAGAAGAAGACCGGGGAGCGGGAGGCCCTGGTGGTCATGCGGGGGAGCCTGCACGGCCAGGGGGTGGTGGCCTCCGCCTTCGACTTCGGCTTTATGGGCGGGTCCATGGGCTCAGTGGTGGGTGAGCGCTTCGTTCGGGGCGTTGATCGGGCGGTGGCCGATGGGGTGCCGCTGGTGAATTTCGCCGCCAGCGGCGGGGCCCGCATGCAGGAGGGGCTGTTCTCGCTGTTGCAGATGAGCAAAACCTCCGCCGCGCTTGCCCGTCTGGACGAGGCCGGGCTCGCCTACCTCTCCGTGCTGACCGATCCCACCATGGGCGGGGTGACGGCCAGCCTCGCCATGCTGGGCGATGTGATCGTGGCGGAGCCCGGCGCCCTGATCGGGTTCGCGGGGCCCCGCGTCATCGAGCAGACGGTCCAGGAAACCTTGCCGGAGGGCTTCCAGGAGGCCGAGTTCCTGCAGGAGCACGGCGTCATCGATACCATCGTCGATCGGCGCGAGATGCGCTCCGCCCTGGCCGATCTCCTGGACTGCTTGGCCCCCCTCCCGGCCACCGGCTAGCGCGCGGGACCCCGGAGCCCCTTTGCCCGCCGTTACTGAATCCCCCGAGCTGCAGCAGCGCTTGGAGGCCATCGAGGCCCGCCATCCGGACCGGATCGAGCTGGGCCTGGATCGGGTTCGGGCCGTGGCCGAGCGCATGGGGCTACTCCCCGTGCCCTTGCCGGTGGTCCTCGTCGGTGGGACCAACGGCAAGGGCTCGACCCTGGCCTTCCTGGAGGCCGCTCTCGCCGAAGGGCCCCATCGCGTGGGGGCCTATACCTCGCCTCATCTGTTCCGGTTCAACGAGCGGGTTCGGGTGGATGGGGCGCCCATGGACGATGGTGCTTTGGTAAAAGCCCTGGAGGCGGTGGAATCGGTCCGGGAGGGGGTGCCCCTGACCTACTTCGAGCACACCACCCTGGCTGCCATGCGGGTCCTTTGCCGCCGGGTGGACATTGCCCTGATGGAGGTGGGCCTCGGTGGCCGCCTCGACGCGGTGAACATCTGGGATCCCGCGGTCTCCGTGATTACCTCGGTGGATCTGGATCACCAGGCCTACCTCGGAAGCGACCGCGAGGCCATAGGCTTCGAGAAGGCGGGGATCCTCCGCCCGTCGGTGCCGGCTGTGTGCGGGGATCGGGACCCGCCCGAGTCCGTGCGCCGCTGCGAGGGCCCCGAGCTGCGCATCCTCGATCGCGATTTCCGGGCTGTGGCCACTGGGCCCGACGTCTGGCGGTGGCGGGGCGAGGCCCACGAGCTCGGGCCTTTGCCGACGCCCCGCCTGGCGGGTCGCTATCAGGTCCGCAACGCCGCCACGGCCGTAGCGGCGGGGGAGGTCCTCCCCGAGTGCTTCCGACCCGGGCTGGCAGCCTGGCAAAACGGGCTGAGGCGGGCGCTGATCCTCGGCCGGGGCCAGGTGGTGGATGGCGATGTGCCGGTTTGGCTGGATGTCGCCCACAATCCCGGGGCCGCCCGGGAGTTCGCGGCCCTGTTGGCGGAAAGCCCGGTCCCGGGGCGCAGCCTTGCGGTGTTCGGTGCCATGCGGGACAAAGAGGTGGCCGAGATCGCGCAGGCCATGACCGGCGTAATCGACCGGTGGTACCCTTGCACGATACCCGGGCCTCGCGGGCTATCGGGGGCCGAGCTGGCGGAGCGGCTTGGGGTGCCCTGCGATCGACGGGCGGCCATCTTCGAGGATCCGGTCGCCGCCCTCAGTGCCGCACGGGCGGAGGCCCAACCGGGAAAGGACCGAGTGGTCGCCTTTGGCGGATTCCCTGTAGTGGCCTCGGTATTGGAGGCCCTTGATGCGCGGACCGGGTGAGCGAACCCGGTCCTCGGGCGTTGCGAGGCCATTGGCCGCGGGGGGGGGGGAGCTCATCCTGGGGGCGCCAGGCGCGCGTGACTGCCGCCTCCGCCAGTCCGTTCCTCGGTGCCCGCCCGGGGGCCCGGCCGGAACAATCCAGGGGGCAGCCAAGTGTACAAGCTAATCGGCGTAGCGGTGGTGGCCCTGGCAATAGCGGCTGCCCTTCTTCCCCTGTGGTTGGGAGGCGAAGACCCGGATCAGGCCGATGTGGTGGAGGTGGAGCCCAAGGCCCTCGACGAGCCGGATGGCGGCGAGGGGAGGCCGCCGGCAGGCTCCTCCCCGGATGAGGGAAGCGCAGCCGAGAACGGCGAGCCCACTGCCGACCAACAGGACAGCCCGGAAGAGGACCGTCCCTGGTGGAAAAAGCCGCGTGGGGAAGGGGAGGACCCGGACGCCGAAAAGGAGCCGAGCCCTCCGCAAGCGCAGCGATCCGAGGAAGGCACCCCAAGCGAGGACAAGGGGCCGAGCCAGGCCGCGGCCCCGGAGCCCGCGTCCCCCGCCCCGAGCCCGGATCCGGAGGAAGAGGCTCCCACCCAAGGGGACGCCACCGCGGGGGACGAGGGGGACCCCGATGGCCCCGGCGAGCCGGCGCAGGAAGGCGAGGAGGCCCCGGACGGCGACGGGCAGGAAGAGGAATCCCAGCAAGTGGCCACGGCCGAGCCGCCCTTCTGGGCGGTCATGGTGGGATCCTTCCAGAACCCGGACAATGCCGAGGGGCTGCGCGACCGGCTGCGCGACGAAGGATTCCCCGCCCGGGTCCGGACCCGAGAAGTGGAGGGCAAGCAGTGGCGGCGGGTCCTGGTGGGGGCCGAGGGCTCCAAGGACGCCGCCCAGGAGCTGGTTCCCCGGCTGGAACAGGCAGGCTACGACAATACCCTCGTGCTAAAGGTGGAATGAGGCCCTTCGGTGCTGGGACGGGGAGCCGGCAGCGGACCCGTTTCCTCGGAGGCCGGCCCCTATGACCCTCCTGGACGGGCTCTGGATCACCATCCTGGTCCTTTCGGCGGCGATCAGCATCATCCGGGGCTTTGTCCGGGAGGTGTTCTCCCTCGCTGCCTGGATATTGGCCCTCATCGTAGCCGCCCGAGTGGGGGGGCGGCTCGCTCGCGCCCTGGGGGACACCATCGAGGATCCCCAGGTGCGGGCGGTCACGGCCTTCCTGCTACTGTTCTTCGTTACCCTGCTTTTGGCGTCCTTGGCGGGGAAAGCGGCCTACAAGCTGGTGCACAAGTCGGGGCTCCAGGGAACCGACCGGAGCCTGGGACTCGTGTTTGGAGGAATCCGAGGAATCGTGGTGGCCGCTATTGTGGTCCTAGTCATACGGGGCACCGAGATCGGGAGCCATCCCAGCTACACCGAGGCCACCCTCAAGCCCGTGGTGGATCCGGCCGCTGATTTCCTCCACCGTTTGCTGCCCTCGGACTTCGGTCGGTACTTTGATGGCGCCTTCACCTTGGGAGAAGGGCCGGCCCCCCCGGATCAAGAGCCCCTCGACCGGGAGGGATTGGAGCGGGTGATCCGCGAGGGGCTGGACAGCGGGAATTGAATCGATGAGCCAGTCCGTAGTCATCGACGAGCCCGAGCTTCGCCACGAATGCGGCGTCTGTGGGGTGTTCGGCCACGCCGAGGCCGCCAACCTCACCTACCTGGGGCTCTATGCCCAGCAGCACCGGGGCCAGGAGGCAGCCGGCGTCACCTCCTGCGACGGCACCCTATTCCACACCCACCGGGGCATGGGACGGGTGGCGGACGTCTTCGGCCCCCAGGACATCGCCCGCCTGGAAGGTGAGCACGCCATCGGCCACGTCCGCTATTCCACCTCCGGGGCCTCCATCGAGCGCAACGCCCAGCCGCTGGTGATCGATTACCAGCACGGCGGCCTGGCCATGGCCCACAACGGCAATCTGGTCAATGCCGCCCACCTCCGGCGTTACCTTGAGCGCCAGGGCTCCATCTTCCAGACGGACATGGACACCGAGGTCATCATCCATCTGGTGGCCCGCGCCCCCGGGGCCAGCGTGGAGGATCGCTTGGCCCGCGCCCTGCGCGAGGTCAAAGGGGCCTATACCCTGGTCGCCCTCACCGAATCGCGCCTACTCGGGGTGCGCGACCCGCTCGGGTTCCGGCCGCTGGTCCTGGGCGTCATCGACGGCGCCTACGTCCTGGCCTCCGAGACCTGCGCCCTCGATCTCATCGGGGCCGATTTCATCCGGGACATCTCCCCCGGGGAGATGGTGGTGATCAGCGACGCCGGAATCGAGTCTTACTTCCCCTTCGAGGCCCAGCCCCGGCGGATGTGCGTGTTCGAGTACATGTATTTCGCCCGGCCGGACTCCACCCTCGACGGCATCAATGTCTACCAGGCCCGCAAGGCCATCGGACGGGAGCTGGCCCGGGAGCACCCGGTGGAGGCCGACGTGGTGGTCCCGGTGCCCGACTCGGGGGTGGCCGCGGCCATGGGCTACGCCGAGGAATCGGGGCTGCCGCTGGAGCTCGGACTGATCCGCAACCACTACGTGGGCCGAACCTTCATCGAGCCCCAGCAGGAGATCCGCCACTTCGGGGTCAAGGTCAAGCTGAACGCGGTCACCTCGGTGCTGAAGGGTCGCCGCGTCATCCTGGTGGACGATTCCATCGTCCGCGGCACCACCAGCGCCAAGATCGTGGGCATGGTGAAGGCCAGTGGCGCCAGTGAGGTCCACATGCGGATCTCGGCCCCGCCCACCATCGGGCCCTGTCATTACGGCATCGATACCCCGGATCGGGACCAGCTCATTGCCGCCAATCGAACCCTGGAGGGCATCCGCGACAACCTGGGCTGCGAGAGCCTGGGCTATCTCACCCTGGAGGGCCTCTATCGCGGCATGGGGGGAAGAGGGCCAGGCTACTGCGACGCCTGTTTCTCCGATGACTACCCGGTGACCCCGGAAGAGGGCACGCCGCAGATGAGCCTACTCCGGGAGGATGCCTGATGGAGGAGGACTACGGCTTCGAGACCCGGGCCATCCGGGAGGGCATCTGGCGCAGCGACGAGCAGGAGCACAGCGAGGCCCTGCTGCTGACTTCCAGCTTCCGCTTCCAGTCCGCCGAGGAGGCCGCCGCCCGGTTCGCCGGGGAGCTGCCCGGCAACATCTACTCCCGCTTCACCAATCCTACCGTGCGGACCTTCAATGAGCGCCTGGCCAGCCTGGAAGGCGGCGAGCAGGGGCTGGGCTTCGCCTCGGGCATGGCCGCCATCACCGCCACCTTCATGGGCCTGTTGAGCGCCGGCGACCACATCGTGGCCTCCAACAGCCTGTTCGGTGCCACTACGGGGCTGTTGAACAACGTCTTCGCCCGCTTCGGGGTCGCCATTACCTTCGTGGATCCCGAGGATTCCCCGGCTTGGACGGCGGCGGCGACCGAGGACACGCGCATGTTCTTCCTCGAAACCCCCTCCAATCCGGGAATGGCGGTGGCCGACATCGCCGATTTAGCGGAGCGGGCCCGGGCGGCCGGGGCCTGGCTGGTGGTGGACAATTGCTTCTGTACCCCGGCTCTGCAGCGGCCTCTGGACCTCGGTGCGGATCTTGTCATCCATTCCGCCACCAAGTACCTCGACGGCCAGGGGCGCTGCGTCGGGGGGGCGGTGGTGGGTCCGGAGGCACTCGTGGGGGAGCGTATCTTCCCCGTGCTGCGCTCCGCCGGCGCGACCATGAGCCCCTTCAATGCCTGGGTATTCCTTAAGGGCCTGGAGACCCTGTCCCTGCGCATGGAGCGCCACTGCGACAACGCCGAGCGCCTCGCCGAGCACCTGGCGAACCGTTTGGGCCCCGATCAGGTCCGGTTCCCCGGTCTGCCCAACCATCCACGCTTCGAGCTGGCCAAGCGCCAGCAGTCCCGTTTCGGGGGCCTTCTGGCGTTCGACCTGCCAAGAGGCCGGGAGGCCGCCTTTGCCTTTATCAACGCCCTCGCCATCCCCACCATCACCGCCAATCTGGGGGACGCCAAGTCCACGGTGACCCATCCCGCCAGCACCACCCACGCTCGGGTCTCCCAGGCCGAACGGGACGCCGGGGGCGTGACCGAAGGCCTTGTTCGGATCTCCGCCGGGCTGGAGGACGTAGAGGACCTCGTCGCCGATGTCGACCGGGCCCTGGCCGCTATCGATCTGGCCTAGAGCCTCAAGGGAGGCTCGGGCTATCCCTGCTGGGTTTTCCCGACCCGCCTATGGGTCGTAGACCGCCTCGCGGAAAGAGGTCCGGGCCCAGCCGCCCGGGTGTCTTCCAAACCCTGGACAGATACGGAGAGCCATGTAGTCCAGCCACCAGAACCGGTGCCCAAAAAGGGGGAAAGACGATGCAGTCCTTCCAAGCCGGATCCGTGGTCATTATCGCCGGACTCACCCTGTTCGCTCTCGTAACCGTCCTCCGCGCCGCCTTGTTCGGGCAGGACGCCCTCTAGCCCTACCTTCGCGGGGTTGGGGCGGGTCTGGTCAGCAGCCTGGTGCTGTTCGCGGTCATGGTCACCATGGTCGAGGCGCTGGGCCAGGGCCCGTTCAACCTGGCGCCCTCCGCGGCCTTCCTGGAAGTCTTCGGTTGGAACTACGGACAGCTGGCCCCGGTCAGCCACTTTGTCTACGGGGTGGTGTGGGCCCTGATCCTGGTCGCAGCGTTCGGCGGGGAGGTAACCGTGCTCAAGGGGATTGGCGTGGTGGTCGGGGCCCAGTGGCTCCTGTTCATTCTGATCTTCGCCCCGGCCATGGGGTGGGTTTTTTTGG
>JAHEOG010000131.1 GCA_018609925.1 Gammaproteobacteria bacterium | reverse complement strand
GGAGTGACTCTGGGCGGAACCACCTGGCAGGGCGGGCGGCGCCACCCCACGCTGGGCAGCGATATCGTGGTGGGGGCGGGGGCCAAGATCCTGGGACCCATCGCCATCGGCAGCGGCAGCCGGATCGGCTCCAACGCGGTGGTGATCCGGGATTTCCCGGAAGGCTCTGTCGTGGTGGGTGTTCCCGGACGGGTTGTCGATCCCGGAACGGGATCGGGTCGGGGCTTCGATCCCTACGGTCAGAAGGATCGCATGCCCGACCCGGTTGCCCGCGCGGTGGACGCGCTCACCGAGCATATCGAGTCGGTGGAGCGGCGGCTGGACGCCCTGGATCCGGAGGGCCGCGAACAGCGGTCCCAGCCTCCCGAGGAAGGCTCCGGCCGCGGCAAGGCCGAGACCCCCGAGCAGGGCTCGGATTCGGGCAAGGGATGAATGGGATCCGGGCTGGGGGGGATGGGCCCGCTCTATTGGGAGAAGGCCAAGGGTGCAGCTGACCACCAAAGCCCGCTACGCGGTCACCGCCATGGTGGACCTGGCCATGCACGGCCGGGGCGGGCCCGTGGCGCTCGCCGGGATCGCCGAGCGCCAGATGCTCTCCCTGTCCTACCTGGAGCAGCTCTTCGGCCGGCTCCGGCGCCGCGGCCTTGTCCGCAGCGTGCGTGGGCCGGGAGGGGGTTATGTCCTGGCCCGGTCGCCGCAGGACATCCCCGTGGCGGATGTCATCCTGGCGGTGGATGAGCCCATCGGCACCACCCAATGCGGGGGCCACGAGGGCAAGATGTGCAAGGGCAGCGAGCACTGCCTGACCCACTGGCTCTGGGTCCGTTTGGGGGACCGGATCTACGACTTCCTCGCCGGGATCACCCTGGCGCAGCTCGTCGCCGAGAACGAGGGCCAGCCGAGTGGGCTGCCCGAGCCCAAGGGCAGCCACCTGCGGGCTCAGGGGGAGCCGAATTGAGCTTGTACTTGGATCACAACGCCACCGAGCCCCTGGATCCGGAAGTCCGGGCGGTCATGGAGGCCACCGCCCAGGAGCGGTGGGGATCCTCCCAGTCGGTCCACGCCTGGGGCCAGCGGGCCCGGGCGGCCCTGGAGGAGGCCCGCGAGCAGGCGGCGGTGCTGGTGGGCGCCCAGCCTCGCCAGGTTACCTTCACCAGCGGGGCTACCGAGGCCAACAACACCGTCCTCAAGGGCCGGGCCCTGCATCCCGGCTCCCAAGGGACCCTCTTGGTGGGGGCCACCGAGCACGCCTCCATCCGGGGCCCCGCCCGCTACCTCGGGGAGCGGGGATTCCCGGTGGCGGAGATCCCGGTGGACGGCCAGGGTCGGGTCACCCCGACGGCCTTGCGGGACGCCATCGAAGCCCACTGGCCGGTTTCCTTGGTCTCGGTGCTTTGGGCCCACAACGAGACCGGCGCGGTGCAGCCGATCCCCGAGCTTGCCGGGGTCTGCGCCGAGCTCGGGGTGCCGCTGCATTCGGATGCGGTCCAGGCGGTGGGCAAGGTGGCGGTGGATTTCGGCGCCGGCCCGGCCGCCATCAGCCTATCCGCGCACAAGCTGGGCGGCCCCAAGGGTGTGGGGGCGTTGGTGTGCGACCCTGAGGCCCTGACGCTGGATCCTCTGCTCCACGGGGGTGGACAGGAGCGCGGTTGGCGGGCCGGTACCGAGAACCTCCCGGGGATCGCGGGTTTCGGGCGGGCGGCCGAGCTCGCCGCCCAGCGCCGGCCGGCGTGGGCGCAATGGACGGCGGACTTGCGCGACCGGTTGGAGGCTCGATTGAGCCAGGACCCCGTCGGCGCCGAGGTGCTCTCCGGTGGTTGCGAGCGGCTCCCCAACACCTCCTGCCTGGTGGTGCCTGGTGTACGCGCGGAAACCCTGCTGATGGCGCTTGACCTCGAAGGCATCGCCGTGTCCAGCGGCTCGGCCTGTGCCAGCGGCAGTCTGGAGCCTTCCCCGGCCCTCCAGGCGATGGGCCTGAGTCCCGAGCGGTCCGGCGCCTCCGTGCGGGTGAGTCTTGCGGGCTCCAACACGGCCGAGGAAATGGCCGATTTCGCGGATCGGCTGGAGGCTCTGGTCTCCCGGCTGCGCCAGCGGAGCTCGGCGGCCGGCTGATGGGGCCGGAGGGAACCCTGCGCCCCGTGACCGCACCAAGGAGAGAGGAGCCGGGGCTTGATCGAGGCCGCCCGCTTCCGCAACCATTTTCCCAGCCGACAAGAACAGCGCCCGAGGGAGGCATCCCATGGCGAGCGAGATGACGGCGAGCAAGCTGAGTATTACCGAGCGGGCCGCTGAGCAGATCCACCAGTCCCTGGAGAAGCGGGGTTCCGGGGTCGGTATCCGGATCGGGGTGCGCAAGAGCGGCTGCTCCGGATACATGTACAACCTCGAATACGTGGATGAGCCCCAATCCGAGGATATCCTCTACGAGGCCCACGGGGCCCGGGTCTATGTGGACCCCGAAGTGCTGCCCCTGATCGAGGGCACCGAGATGGATTACGTCAGTGAGGGGCTCCAGTCCATGTTCCGTTTCCATAACCCCAACGTCACCGCCGAGTGCGGCTGCGGGGAGAGCTTCAACGTGGAGTGAATCCGGCGCTTCGTAGCCGCGAGCTACGAAGCGGGCGCAGCGGGAGGGACCGGGATGAAGTGGACCGATATTCAGGACATCGCGGTGGAGCTGGCGGAGACCATGCCCGATGTCGATCCCCAGTACATCGAGCTGGAGGATCTTCAGGAGTGGGTGGTCCAGCTCGACGGGTTCGATGATGATCCCAGCCAGGTCGACGAGCGGGAGCTGGAAGCCATCCAGCTCGCCTGGATCGACGAAGCCATCCAAAACGAGCAATAGCGAAGAGGAGCTCGCCCGTGCAGGCCTGTCGCCCCCGGGTGGTCGTTGCCATGTCGGGAGGCGTGGACTCCTCGGTCACGGCCGCCCTGCTCGCCGAGCAGGGCTTCGAGGTCATCGGGGTGACCATGCGTCTGTGGGACGGTCCGGCCACCGGCAAGGGTTGCTGCGGCGTGGATGACGCCACCGATGCCCGGCGCGTCGCCGATCGCCTGGGGATCCCGTTCTATCCCGTCAACTACAGCGCCGCCTTCCGGGAAAAGGTCATCGATAACTTCGTCGATGAGTATCAGTCGGGGCGCACCCCCAACCCCTGCGCCCGCTGCAACCAGTTCATCAAGTTCGACCAGCTCCTCCGGCAGGCCCACGATCTGGATGCCGCCTACCTGGCCACCGGCCACTACGCCCGCATCGACCGTTCCGGGGCCCGCCCGCGGCTCCGTTCGGGGCGGGACGCTACCAAGGACCAGTCCTACTTCCTCGCCGTAACCCCTTCCGAGGCCCTGGATTCCCTCCTGTTCCCGCTCGGGGACTACACCAAGGACGAGGTCCGCGCCCAGGCCGCTCGCTTGGGGCTGATCAACGCCGACAAGGCCGAGAGCCAGGACATCTGCTTCGTGCCCCGCACGGCAGCCGAGCTGGTGGCGGAGCGGGGATCCGGGCCCGGCCTCAACCCCGGGGAGGTGGTGGACCGCGCCGGCAACGTGGTTGGCCGGCACAAGGGAGCGGCCTTCTACACGGTGGGTCAGCGCCGCGGACTGGACCTGGCCCTGGACCACCCCATGTACGTGGTTGAGACGGATCCCCACAGCAATCGCGTTGTGGTTGCCGGGGCCGAAGAGGTCTTCCACGAGCGCATGGAAGTCAGCGGCCTCCACTGGTTCGCCGAGCCTCTGGCCTCGGCAGGCCGGTCGGCGGAGGTCAAGGTTCGCTACGCCGGTCGGCCGGTTTCGGCGCGTATCCAGCCCCTTACCGGGGATCGGGCCCGGGTGACCTTCGCCGAGCCCGTGCGGGCAGTCACCCCCGGCCAGGTGGCCGCCTTCTATGCCGAGGACGAGGTCCTTGGGGGAGGCTGGATCGAGGCGGCCGCATGACCCAAGCCGTGCCGGTGCACTTCGTGGGCCGGACCGGCGCGCCGGGACCGCAAGCGTCGGGGTCCTCGGTCCGCCGGGTCGCCACCACCACCCTCGGCTGCAAGGTCAATCAGTTCGAGACCGAGGCCATCCGACAGGCCCTGCAAGGGGCCCGCTACGAGCTCGTCCCCTTCGATTCCCCCGCCGATCTCTACCTGGTGAACACCTGCACCGTTACCCAGGAGGCGGACCGCCAGGCCCGCCAGCTCGTGCGCCGGGCCCTGCGCCGCAACCCCGAGGCCTTCATGGTGGTGGCCGGGTGCTACGCCCAACGCGATCCCGAGGCGGTGGCCACCATCCCGTGGGTGGATCTGGTCCTGGGCAACGGCGAGAAGACCGATGTGCACGGCCTGATTCCGGATCTGGAAGCCGGGCGCTTGCCCCAGGTCCTGGTGGGGGAGCCCAGCGACGCAACCGCCGTGCCGGAAGGCCTGCTGGCCCGGTTCGACTCCCGCACCCGCGGCTTCCTGCAGGTGCAGCAGGGCTGCGACCAGCACTGCACCTTCTGTGTCATCGCCTCCGTTCGCGGCGGCAGCCGCTCCGTGCCCGTCCGGCACGCGGTACGACAGGTGGACCGCTGGGCCGCTCTGGGCATGCGGGAGTTCGTCGTCACGGGCGTGGATGTGGGCTCCTACGGCGCCGATCTCGAAGGCGGGCCCGACCTGGCCGGGCTCATGGCCGCGCTCGCCGAGCGCGAGGGGGATTTCCGCCTGCGCCTGTCGTCTCTGGACCCGAGCCAGATCAGCGACGATCTCATCGCGCTCTTCCGGCGGGAGCCACGGCTCTGTCCCCATGTCCACCTGTCCCTGCAGCACGGCGACGCGCGGGTACTCAAGCAGATGAAGCGCCGCTACGGGCCCGACCTCGTTCGCGAGCGGGTGGCCCGGCTGCGGGAGGCCGCCCCCGGGCTGGTCCTTTCCGCCGATGTCCTGGTGGGCTTTGCCACCGAGACGGAGGCGGCCTTCGAGCGGGCCATGGCCCTGGTGGAGGAGCTGGAGATCGCCTATCCCCATGTCTTTCCCTTCTCCCCCCGGCCGCAGACTCCCGGTGGGCGGATCCCGGAGCGCAAGCAGGTTCCGGTGCCGGAGCGCAAGGCCCGGGCGGCGCGCATGCGGGAGCTGGGAGAGGCCCTCCGGGAGCGCGTGCTCGACCGGGCCGTGGGCCGGCCCCACGAGCTCCTGGCGGAGGCCCCCGACCGACATAGCCCCGGCTGGGTCCAGGGCCGGGCGGCCAACTATTTGCCCATTCGGGTGCCGGCAGGGTGGGCCGAGCCCGGGGAGCGCCTCGCCGTAACCCCGGAGCGTGCCGAGTCCGGGGTCCTGGTGGCCGGTAGCTGAACGGCGCCGGCATCGCCTCAGACCCGAACAGGGCCGGTCCGGAAGGCCGGTGGGGCGGATGGCGCTTCGGGGCCCTGGGGAGTGGCCAAACGCCCGGGAACTGGGGTAGTCTTGACGCCTTTTCCGGATCCCCAAAGCGCCCGCGGCGCGTGGGGGCCATCCCAGACAACGGAGGCGGCATGGCCACCGAGCAGACCCTATCCATCATCAAGCCCGACGCCGTAGGCCGGAATGCCATCGGCGCCATTATGGCGCGCTTTGAGGAGGCCGGACTGCGCGTCAAGGCCTTGAAGATGGTCCATCTCACCCGGGAACAGGCCAAGGCCTTCTATGCGGTCCATGCCGACAAGCCGTTCTACGACGATCTGGTGGCGTTCATGACCTCGGGCCCCGTGGTGGTCTCCATCCTGGAAGGCGAGGGCGCCATCGCCCGCAACCGCGAGCTCATGGGCGCCACCGATCCCCAGGAAGCGGCCCCGGGAACGATCCGGGCGGATTACGCCAAGACCATCGACGCCAACGCGGTGCACGGCTCGGACAGCCCGGAGACAGCCACCCGGGAGATCGCGTTCTTCTTCGATCAGCTGGAGATCTTCGACCGGGAATGAGTGCGCCTTCCGCCGCCGACCCCTCCCACTCCCGCTACACCGAGTCCCCGGTCCCGGTGGACATCCTGGGCCTGGACCGGGAGGCGCTGGAGGGGCTCTTCGCCGAGCTCGGGGAGCGCCCCTTCCGGGCGCGCCAGCTCCTGCAGTGGCTGCACCGGCGCGCCACCTCCGATTTCCAGGCGATGACCGATCTTTCCAAGGGGTTGCGCCGGGAATTGGCCGAGCGGGTCCACTTCACCGAGCCCGGTGTCCGGTCCGAGCAGGTCTCCGCCGACGGGACCCGCAAGTGGCTCTTAGGCCTCGAGGACGGCCAGGCCGTGGAAACCGTGTTCATCCCGGAGGCCGATCGGGGGACCCTGTGCATCTCCTCCCAGGCCGGCTGCCCCCTGGACTGCAAGTTCTGCGCGACCGGCTACAGCGGCTTTCGGCGCAATCTCGGCGCCGCCGAGATCGTGGCGCAGGTCCGCCACGCCCACCGCGAGGTGGGGGACCGCCTCACCAACATCGTGTTCATGGGGATGGGGGAACCGCTGCTCAACTACGAGCCGGTTCGCCGTGCCATCAATCTCCTGCTGGACGACTGCGCCTACGGCCTGTCCCGGCGGCGGGTTACCGTTTCCACCGTGGGCATCGTCCCCCGGATCCACCAGCTCGGCCGGGAGACCCCGGTCAACCTCGCCATCTCTCTGCACGGGGTGACCAACGCGGTGCGCGATCGCATCGTGCCCATCAATCGGAGCTATCCCCTGGAGCGCCTACTCCAGGCCTGCCGGGATTACCCGCTGCCCCGGGGCCGGCGCATCACCTTCGAGTACGTCATGCTCGACCGGGTCAATGATTCCCCCGAAGAGGCCCGGGGGCTCGCCGAGCTTCTCCATGGGATCCCGGCCAAGGTCAACCTGATCCCCTTCAATCCGTTCCCCGAAGCGGAGTTCGAGCGCTCTCCCTCCGAGGTCATCGACCGGTTCCGGGACATCCTCCTGGAGCGCGGGCTGGTGGCCGTCACCCGGACCCCGCGTGGGGAGGATATCGCCGCCGCCTGCGGCCAGCTCCAGGGAAACGGGGACCGGGCCGCGGCAGCGGAGGGGCGGGCGTGACGCTCCTCCGCCAACGGTGGCGGGGCCGTTGGGTTGCGGTGGGCGCCCTTTCCGCTCTGCTGGCCGGCTGTGCCGGCAGTCCCTCGCCGGAGGAGGACCAAAAAAGCGATCCCGAGGAGCGGGCAGGGATCTATCTCGACCTCGGGGTTTCCTACTTGCGCCAGGGTGAGCCCCGCGAGGCCCTGCGCAACCTGGAAAAATCCCGGGAGCTTCGGGCGGATAATGCCCAGCTTCAGAATGCCCTGGGACTGGCCTACCAGCGCCTGGGATTCGAGGACAAGGCCGCGGGGGCCTTCCAGCGGGCGGTGGAGCTGGCCCCCAAAGACGGCGAGGTACGCAACAACTACGGGGCCTTCCTCGCCAATCGCGAGGAGTACGAACGGGCCCGGAAGCAGTTCGAAGCGGCCCTCGAAAGCCCGCTGTATAATTCCCCGGAGAATGCGTACTACAATCTCGCTTGGTTGGCGCGTCGCCAGGATCGGCCCGAAGAGGCCGAGGAGATGCTGCGCACGGCCCTGAGCCTGCGCTCCGACTATCCGGAAGCCCGCTTGACCCTCGCCCGCGTCCTGCGTGAGCAGGGGCAGCTGGCTGAGGCCCGGGATCAGGCCGAACAGGCGCTGCCGTCGCGGCAAGAGGACGCTAGCGCTCATCTCCTGGCGGGGGAGCTGGCGCGGGAGCTGGGCGACCGGGAAGCCGCCCGGGAGCATCTGGATCGGGCTCTGGAGCTCGCCTCCAAGGGCACAGAGGCGGCCCAGCGCTCACGGGAGCTCCTCGATGCGCTGGAGTCCTCCGGGGGCGCCCAGTAGCGCATCCCCCGCGGATGCCGGGAAGGAGAGTTCATGGAAAGCGAGGGCGACCAGGCCGGGTGGGGGGAGCGCCTTAGGCGAGCCCGGGAAGCCAGGGGCCTGTCGCGTGCTGACCTCTCCGAAGAGCTCCGATTGACGCAGGATAAGATCCGGGCCCTGGAAGAGGAGGACTCCTCCCGCCTGCCCGAGAACGCCTTTGTGCGCGGCTACCTCCGCAACTACGCCAAGGCCGTCGGGGTGGAGCCCGACGAGGTCCTCAGAGCCTTCCCCGGCGGGGCGGGAGAGCCCACCCCGGGTCCGGAAAACGGATCAAGGGTGCTTCCGGAGCCGGAGCGCCCCTGGATCGAGCATCCCTGGCGCGTGGTTTGGGCCAGTCTCACCCTCCTCCTGGCGGTCAGTGTGGCCACATTGTGGCTGGTGGGGGAGTCGCGCCGAACCGAACTCCCCGGCTCGGAAACGTTTGAGGAGAGGGAAAACGGATCCCAGGAGGGTCCGGAAGCCACCGCCTCCAATGGCACCCAAGCCGAGGACCCCGCCGGAACCGAGGAGTTTCGGCCTTCCGGGACAGCCGCCCCCGCCGACGAATCCAAGGCCGCTTCCGGGCGTTTCGCAGAAGCGGACTCCAGTCCCCCCGAGCGGGGGGCTTCCCGGACCCCGGACGCCTCGGAAGGAGCGAGCACGGATCCGGCGCCATCGGTTCCTGAGCCGGACAGGGCGACCTCCGCGGAAGAGGATCCGATCGGGGCCGACGACCGCGCCCCCTCCGAAGACCCGGAAGCCGAACCCGGGGCCTCTCCCAGCCTGGCCCCGCCCGGGGAGACGGTCGTGGCCGAGGTCTCCCCCGACCAGGAGACCGAGGCGGCGGAGGTTCCCTCTGGGGGCGCTACCGAGTATTCCGGGGAGGAGCCCGGCTCGGAGCCGTCCGTTTTGTCCGGTCCCAGTCTGGAGTCCGATTTCCTTGCTGACCTCCCCGACAGTGAGGCGAGCCAAGCCGCCACCGGGGAAACGGATGGTGCGCAAGGAGAAGGCCCAGCGCTGCCCGAGGACCTCCAGGTGCTGCGCATCCGGACCTGGGCCAAATCCTGGATGGAGGTGGAGGACGCCCGGGAGCGCCTCCTCCTGCGCCGGCTTGTCCCGGCCCAGCAGGAGCTCCGTCTCTACGGGGAGCCCCCCTTCCGGCTCAAGGTGGGCAACGCGGCCGGAGTCCAGCTCTACTTCCAGGGCGAGCCACTGGCGCCCTTGGGCGATCCCGGCCAGGTGGTCGAGCTAACCGTCGACGAGGGGTCGGCGACCGTCCCCGAGTCCGAGGTGGGCCCGCCCGCGGGGCTGGATGCGGGGGCCTCGAGCTCGGACAGCGCGGCCGGAAGCCAGCTGTCAAAGGCCTTGAATCCGCCCACCGCCGGTCGGCCGTAGGCCGCCCGGGTACGGACCGTTTTGGGAAAGCCGGGGCCCTCCGGTACGCTTGACGCTAACGTTTGCGTGGCCCGGCGCCCTGGTTCGGAAGCCGAGCCACACCAACCCGGAAGATCGATCCGGAAAAGGGAGCTTGAGGCTATGTGGGGCATCCATCGCCGTAAGACCCGCCAGATCCAGGTGGGGGATATCCCGGTGGGCGGGGACGCGCCCATCGCCGTGCAGACCATGACCAATACCGACACCTGCGATGTGCCCGCCACGGTGGGCCAGATCCGTCAGATGGCGGAAGCCGGGGCCGATATCGTGCGGGTTTCGGTACCGGACAAGGATGCCGCCGAGGCCTTCGGCAAGATCCGCCAGGAAGTCCCCGATGTGGCCCTTATCGCGGACATCCACTACGACTACCGGATCGCCCTGCGGGTGGCCGACCTGGGGGTGGACTGTCTGCGCATCAATCCGGGCAACATCGGCAAGCGGGAGCGGGTGGCGGCGGTTGTGGAGGCCGCCAAGAGCAACGGCATCCCCATCCGCATCGGCGTCAATGCCGGCTCCCTGGAGAAGCGCCTGCTGGAGAAGTACGGCGAGCCCAACGCCGACGCCATGGTGGAGTCCGCCCTCAAGCACCTGGAGATCCTGGAGAACCACGACTTCTATGACACCAAGGTGAGTCTCAAGGCCTCCGATGTCTTCCTCGCGGTGGAGGCCTACCGCAAGCTCGCCAGCCAGGTGGATTATCCCTTCCATCTCGGCATCACCGAGGCCGGCAGCCTCCGCATGGGCACGGTTCGCTCCTCGGTGGGGCTGGGCATGCTCCTCGCCGACGGCATCGGCGATACCCTGCGGGTCTCCCTGGCGGCCGACCCCGTGGAAGAGGTCAAGGTCGGATTCGATATCCTCAAGAGCCTCCACCTGCGCCATCGGGGCGTG
>JAHEOG010000130.1 GCA_018609925.1 Gammaproteobacteria bacterium | reverse complement strand
TGGCGAGCACTTCCCGCCGGCGCTCAGGATTGTCCGGATGCTCGAGCGCCGCGCGCTCGCGCCCCTCGGCATAGATCCCGGCGTTGAGATCGGACAGAAGGTGGTGGAGGCGCATGAGCATCCGGTCGAGGGCCTCCGTGGAGGCGCGAGCGTCCGACTTGTCCGAGAGGTAACTGGCCTTGCCGTGCAGCGTCTCGAGGAAGCGCTCGCCGCCCCCGTTGGCGGGCCAGGAGAACACCACCACCTCCACCCCGTAGGTTTTGGCCAGGCGCCACGCCCGGGTCAGGGCATCGTCAGCGGTATTGTTGTAGCCGTGGACGAACAGCAGGAGGTTGGTGCCCTCGTCCCATAGGCGCCGAACGACCCGGGCCGCCAGCAGATGGCTGCCGGCGGGTCGCTTCACCTCGGGGAACAGCTCGGCTAGTCCGTGGTGCTGCCGCGCTTCGCGGCCCGGACGGTCCGGGATCAGCTCCAGGTGCCAGTCCCCCGCTCCGGCGTCCTTGGGGCGGGCCTCGAAGCAGCGCAGCTCCTTGGCCCCCTTGCGGCTGAGGCGATCCTCCAGGCGATGGCCGGCGTCGCCCAGACTCTGGAAGGCCCGGTTGGTCACGAGGAAGACGGAATCCGGCAAGGCGCTCCCCCCCCTTTGGCGAGCTTCCATCCTGCCCACCCTAGCCCAACCGCTTTCACCGAACCAGAAGCAGGCCGGAAGCCGGAGGAGCGCCCCCCGCCTAGGCGCTCATCTGGGCCGCCTGCTGCTCCAGGGCCTTGGGGTCCTCCCGGAACTGGGCGTACAGGTCCTGGGCCATGGCATCCGGGAAGACATCCTCTTCCCCGGAGACCACCGCGTCGAGCACGGCCTTGGCCACCTCCTCCGGTGGCGTCTTCTCGAATTCCAGGCCCTCGGTCATATCCGTTTCGATGGGCCCTGGGTAGACCCCGATGACAGTAGTGCCCCGGTCGGCAAGGTGGGCCCTGAGGGACTGGGTGAGGGAGTGGGCCGCCGCCTTGGTCGCCGAGTAGGTGGTGAGCATGGGGAAGGCGACGTGGCTGGCGATGGAGTCCAGGTTCACCATGGTCCCCCCGCCGTTGCGCTGCAGCACCGGAGCGAACGCCCGCGCCATCCGCAGCAGGCCGAAGTAGTTCACCTCCATCTCGCTCCGGGCCTTCTCCAGCTCGTCCTCGCCGAGCCCGGTGGTGTGGTAGAGCACCCCGGCGTTGTTCACCAGGAGATTGACGTCGCCGGCCTGCTCGGCGGCGCTCGCCACGTCCTGAGCGGCGGTGATATCGAGCTTCAGGGGTAGTAGCCGGTTACCGTGGCGCTCGGCCAGGTCGGCAACGGAATCGGGGCGACGCACCCCCGCATAGACCTTTTTCGCGCCCCGCTCCAGCAGGGCCTCGGTGATCTCCCGGCCGATGCCGCGGTTGGCTCCCGTAACCAGTGCTGTCGCTTCCTCGATGCGCATGGCGATGCTCCCTTCCTATGGGCTTTGAAGTAGACGGGCGGCCGCCGGAGGCTCACCTCCGGTAGCTGCCGGGCCCGCTTCGGTCCGAACCAGGGAAATCGAAAGGTGGAAACGCCCGCCGTCCCGGCGGGCTACGCCTCCTTCCTCCACCCCCGTATCCGGAATGTCGGGGCGAGGAAGGCCCAAGCCAACCCCCCTTCCCGGCTGTTCGGCAGAAATCCCTTGCGCCCCGGATAAGCCGGAAACGCCAAACCGGATTCGCTCGGCGCTTATACCCAGCCCACGTCGATCCGCCGGCGCAACTCGGCGATGTGGGCCGGCCCGATCTCGCAACAACCGCCCACGATCCGGGCCCCGGACGCCAGCCAGGCGGCCACGTAGTCCGCGTAGCCCTCGGGATCCAGATCCGGCCGAGACTCGGGCAAAGACCGCCCGTCGTCGACTCCCTCCCGGATCGCCTCAAAACCGTTGGCGTAGGCGCCGAAGGGCCGTTCCGCGCATGCCTCCAACTCCGCCACGCCGGCACTGATCACCTCGGGGATGGCGCAGTTGACCAGCACCGCCGCCACGCCCAGCCCCTCCAGGGCGGCCACGGCCTGATCGACCGTTTCTCCGCTGCGCAGGTGACCCGAGCCGTCGTCCGCCAAGGTCCAGGACACCCAGACCGGCTTGCCTTCGCTCGCCGCCCCGTGTGCCGCAGCGCGCCCCTCCGCGGCGGTGGACATCGTCTCGCAGAGGAACAGATCGACGTAGTCGGCCAAAAGCTCCGCCTGCTCCCGGTAGAGCGGCACCAGCTCCGGCTCCGGGCGCACTCGATCGGGGCGATAGCTGCCATGGATCGGCCCCAGGGACCCGGCGATCAGCACATCCCGGCCGCTACAATCGCGGGCCCGGACCGCGGCCTCCCCCGCCGCGCGGTTGGCCCGCTCGAAGACCCGCGGATCGGGCAGGCGGCGCCGGCTGGCCGCATAGGTATCCGCCGTGATCACATCGGCTCCGGCATCGATGAAATCGCGGTGAACCGCGGTCACCCGCTCCGGCTCGTCGGTCAGGGCCTGCGCCGACCACAGGCCCGTCGACGCATCGGTCCCCCGGGCCACCAGCTCCTGCCCCGTGCCCCCATCCAGTAGCAGGGGCCGACCCTCCAGCAATTGCTCAAACGGGTTCCGACTCATCCTTGGCCTCGCTCGGGGGCCCTGCGGCGGGACACCCGCCCGGAAGGGGCCCCATACCGGGATGATACGCTAACGGAAGAAACCGCGTACGATGCTCCTGTGCCGACTCCGTCCGTTGCCCGGGTCCGGAGACCCCAATGGCACGATGGCCCCGTGCCCCTATGATCCTAGCTGCCCTGATGGCCGATCCGGCCACCGGAGCCGGTATCGAGCGCTTGGCAATCTCCCACGACAAGGGGATTTTTCGGATCGAGCTGCAAGCCCGCATGGACGCGCCGCCCTCGACGGTCTACGGCCTCCTGACCGACTACGATCACCTGGACCGGCTCAGCCCAGGGATTGGGGAGTCCCAGCGCCTCGACTCTGCCCCGCCCGGAGAGATCTGGGTGCGCACCGTCACCGAGGGCTGCGTCGCGTTCTTCTGCCGCGAGCTGGAACGGGTGATCCAAGTACAAGAGCACCCCGAGCGCCGCCTTACCACCAAGGTCCTGCCTGATCGCAGGGACTTTCGCTCCGGTCGGGCCCGCCTACGGATCATCCCGGGAAACGGCGGGTCGCGCCTGGAATACCGCGCCCGCATGACCCCCGACATCTGGATCCCTCCCATCGTCGGGGCCTGGCAGGTGAAGCGAAACGTACGGTGGAAATACAGACGCATGGTGATCCGGTTGGAGCAACTGGGAAGCGGACCCGGTCCCCAGGCCACTTCGGAGCAGCCGGTTCCGTCTACCAGCAGGCCAGAGGACTTGCCGGATCCGCTGGGAGGGAAGGGCCCATGAGCGAGGCGCCGGAAACACAAGGGCCCCGGGTCCAAAGCGTCGACCCCGAGGAGGTCGCCTTCTACGACCGCTACGCGGCCACTTGGTGGGACCCCGCCGGCCCCTTCTGGCCCCTGCACGGGCTCAATGCCTTCCGTACCAACTACATCCGGCAGCGGCTGGCGGCCCACTTCGGGTCGACACGCCCCGAGGCGCCCCTGCAGGGTCTGTCCGTCCTCGACATCGGCTGCGGCGGCGGCCTGCTGTCCGAGGCCATGGCGAACCTCGGGGCGACGGTGCACGGCATCGACGTGACACCCCGCAACATCGAGGTGGCCCGAACCCATGCGGCCTTGTCCGGTGCTGAGGTGGCATACGAGGTCACCTCCGCCGAGACAGTGGCCGAGCGGGACGCCACCTACGATGTCGTGCTCAATATGGAGGTGGTCGAGCACGTCGCCGACCTGGACGGCTTTCTGGACGCCTGCGCGCGCCTGGTCCGGCCAGGGGGGGTCCTGTTCGTGGCCACCATCAACCGCACCCCGGTTGCCTGGCTGACCGCCATCATCGGGGCCGAGCGGGTCCTGGGATGGCTGCCCAAGGGGACCCACCAATACCGCAAGCTGCGCAAGCCCGCGGAGGTGACGAGCCGGCTGGAGCGGGCGGGGCTCCGGGTGACCCATCGCACAGGGGTGGCCGTGAGTCCCCTTACTCGGCGCTTCCGCTACACCCGCTCCCTGGCCGTGAACTACATGCTGACGGCGGTGCGTCCGCAGCCGGACTAGCCGGGCCGGGAGCTAGAACCGCTCATTGGCGGGCAGGTCCAGGTTGTTGACCTTGGTTCGCCGCAGACCCTTCAGCAGCAGGTTCCGGGCGGCCCGCAGCAACGGATACAGCAGCCGGGCCCGGGTCTGGGAGCGGAAGACCCAGTGGCTCAGGCGATTGAAGAGCCCGGAGCGGCTGCTCATCAGGGCCAGCGCGTGGATGGCCTCGGCACCGTAGTAAACGCTGTCCCCCACCTTCACCACCATGCCCTGGTCGATGTCCAGGCCTTGCTCGGTGATCTCATCCATAACGGCGCTGGGCTCGCGCGCATCCACCAGATGCAGCTCACCCACCGACTCCCGGATCCGAGTCATCCGGCAGTAGGCCTCGCAGACCGGGCACTGGCGGTCGTAGACCACCAGGATCTCACGCTCGGACATCGGTCACCCCTTCTCCGGATCCCGGCGTGCCCCTTTTTGAAAGTATGGCACGATAGGTACCGGCCATAAGGTAGCAAGACCTCGCGGGAGGGGCTGGACCGAAGGATTGAGAGCGGCACCCCCGCGCCAGTCGCCGGCCGGAAGGTCGGGCCGAGAGAGCAGCCGACTCCGGGGTTCGACCCTCAAGGCCTCCCCAGGCCGACGATCACCTGGACCTGGTTCTGATCATAGCTGAACGAAGCCGGGATGTTGGAATCCCTGTCCAGGTAGCTGTAGCGAATCGCGGCCCTAGCCGCCTGCGCGAAGTGGTAGGCCATGCCGGCGTTGACGTACCAGGCCTCGTCCTCCCGCTTGAAAGCGAAACCGGTCCGGACATGGGGGTTATCGTAGTGGTGCTCGCGGTAGCCCGCCCCTGCAGAAAGAGCCAAGCGGTCGAAGAGGCCGTACTGCGTGTCGAGGCCAGCACTCCAGCCCGTGTTCTCCGCCGAGGCCCCCTCGGTCTCCTCCCGGGAGACGGAAAGGAAGGGCGAGAGCTCCAGCCTGCCCCCCGGCGCGGGGAGGTCAACACGTTGGGAAAGTATTCCCCGGTGCAGTGATCCGTCGCGATCCTCCTCGGGGACCGTTCGGAACAGGAAGTCCCGCTGGGAGAAGGTGTAGGTGAGCTCGGTCCGGGACCAATCCGCCGGAGACCAACGCGCGATCGCGGCGGCCTCCCCGGCATGGTAGAAGCTGTCGCCGTCCACCTGACCGTACCGACCGCCCCCCCGGGCTTCCAGCTGCCAGGTCTCAGCAAGGCGGTGCTGGATCCGAAGTCCGCCGCCGGTGAAGACCTCGTTAAACCGGGTGAGATCGGTGTGCTGGGCGGCCCGGATATCCGCCTCCGCCAGCAGACGGGTACGCGCGTTCCCAGCCAGTCGAGCCCAAGCCGACCCGGAGGGATGGAGCACCACGTCGTCCGTGTCCGTATTCCCACCGGGGGCACTGTCAGACCGAAGGGCGACGTTGTCGTTGTAGCCCACCCCCACTTCCACATCGAATCCCCAAACCCGGGCCGATCGCTTCCCGGCCCGGCGGATGCGGGCGTAGCTCCGAGCCAGGGCATCTTGCGGGGCCAGGGCCCTGCCCCGGGCCAGCTCGCGCCGGGCCTCCGCGTGACGCTCGGCCAGCTTCAAGGCCCCGGCCCGAACGGCCCGGATCCGGGCCTCAAGGCCCGGGGCCAGCTCCTGCGCCTCATCCAGCAGGGGCAGGGCCTTTTCCGGTCGATCCAGCTGGACCAGGGCCACGGCTCGGCCCAGCCGGTTGCGCCCCGTTTCCGGGCCTTGGCGGTAGTGCTCCAGGGCGGCCTCGGCGTCGCCTTCCGCCAGCAGGGCATCTCCCAGGGCCTGATGGACAACCGGCGCATCCCGACCCTGCTCAAGGGCTCGTTGCAGGGCCTTGGCCGCTCCCGGATAGTCCTCCAAAGCCATACGAGCCGCCCCCAGCAGCTGCCACAGACGCCCGTCATCGGGCCGATCATCGAGAACCTCCCGAAGCCGTTCCGCAGCGCGCCCGGGGTCCCTTCGTACGAGCTCGGCCAGATCGCCATAATCCACGGTAGGAGCCGCTGCAACGGACGGGACGTCGGAAAGGACACGTTTCCGGGACGGCTCCACAGCCCTGGCGAGAAGGGCCAACCGATCGCCGCCCCCCTCCAGGGGATGCCGGGCCCTTTCCCCGGATCCAGCGAGGCCGGCCGTCAAGCCTTTCGGGTCTAGCGTGGCCA
>JAHEOG010000129.1 GCA_018609925.1 Gammaproteobacteria bacterium | reverse complement strand
CGCTGTCCGGACTCTCCCCGGATAAAAGGCCAGTATCCGGGTGCTCCACGAGGGCTTCTAGGACTCTCGGATCGTACAGGTAATCCGCCCGGATCACCAGAACGGAGTCCTCGGCGGATATCGCCTCGTCGGGACCTAGGGGGTCGCTGGCACCGGCGTGCCTCAGCTGACGGATGAGCCGCTTGCTCGAGGGAACGCCCCAGAGTTCGGCTGGGGCCTCTCCTAGGATATTGGGACGGACGGCCACTCGGGTTTCCTGGAGGTTGGGCCAAGGAAAGATAAATGATTAAGGGAACCTCAATCCCGTTACCGGACCGGAGTCTTATGGCAAAACTTCCGTTCCCCTTGGTATTTTAGTTCGGTGGGGTACCTATCGTCGAGTGGACCGCGGACACTCGTGCTTCTGGCCATTTTCTTCGCCAGACTACTCTTCAACCTGTCCCGCTCCGGTAGGCCGCTTTGCTCCTGTAACGGAGGCTTCGATGGCGAGCCAGGTACATTGGGGTCCGGGAGTGAGGGACTTTGTGTACAAAGTTGTAGCGAGCCACGTGGTAACTCGGATCGAACCCGAAGAAGTTGAGCCGCATCCGTTCCAGCTCCTCCGCCCGGTAGGCGTCGAGGGGCTTTTCGACCTCGGCGGCATCCAAGCGACGTCCCTTGGTGGCAATATCATCGGTCAAAGCCGGATCGGCAGCGCGCTGGAAGGCCCAATGGGCCACCTCGTTTTCAGTGCCGGTCGGAGAGGTGCCGCAGACTCCGTCAATTAATCCAAGCTCCATCGCCTCGCCCGCGAGCAGTGGCAATCGCCGCTCCATGATGGTCCGGCTAGCATTTGCACCCGCTCGGCGCGGTAAGAGGTAGGTCCAGTACTCGGATCCGTACAGGTTGCCCATGTTCTTGTAATGGGGGTTGAGAACGACACCTTCCCTAGCGAATACCCGATCCGCCGCCAGTGCCATGAAAACGCCCCCGGCTCCCGCGTTGCCCCGCATGGCGGCTACCGTCAAGCGGTCGCGGGTTGTCAGGATGGCCCGCACCAGGTCATTCATGGCTTGGATATTCTGCCAGGATTCTTCCGCAGGGCTGGCAGCGGCCTCGATGCGCCTAAGATCCAGCCCATTGGACCAGAAATCCGGCCCCCCGAGCAGGACCAGCACTCGGGTCGGTCGCTCCCATGCCTGACGGTAGGCAGCGAGCAGTCGCTCGCACTCAGGGGTCCCCATGGCGCCGTTGTAGAACGCGAAATACAGGAAGCCGACCCCATCCCGCTCGCGATAGGCCAGATCCTGAAAGGTGCGATGGGCAGCCTCTTTGAGCCCGACCGCTCGCTCGGGGAGCGCGCGCGCTGCTTCACCTAGCACTTCCACTGCTGGGCGTTTGAACGGAAAGCCATTCCCTTCCTCCTCGGTACGCAAATGGCCGATCCACACCGCGCCATCAACGGTAGCCCGGCAGACCGCACCGTGACGGCGAGCGATCAGCTCCCCTGGCGGCCCGCGCAGTTCGTCTTCCGGGTACGGATCGAACAATCGCAGGGTCTGCCCGCCCAGGCGATCTCGGATGCCCGGCTGGCTGTCAGCGGCACGCAGCTTGCGCAACACCGTTTCGGTATCCTCGGTTGTCCAATCGAGTTCCCGGTCCGTTTGGCGGATTGGGCGATGGGGTGAACCTCGGGCACCTTCCTCAATTCCCTCCTGGGGTCGGGGCTGGAAACCGGTTGCGCTCCGCCGTTGCAGGGCCCGCAATACGGCGGCTAAGGCAGCTTCGGTGACCTCATTGCAGTAGAGGCTGCTCTTGCGATCGGGACGCATGGGGAAGGCCTCCCAGGCCCAGATGGGCCCGGCGTCCATCTCGGCCTCGGCCTGCAGGACCGTTACACCCCACCAGTCGAGCCCCTGTTGGACGGCCCAATCCAGGGCGGATGGGCCCCGATCCCCCGGAATGCCGGGATGAACCACAAGGCACAGCCAGTGCTGCCAGATGTCGTCAGGGATGGCCCGTTTCAGGAAAGGCGCCAGCACCAGCTCCGGCCGAAAAGCAGTCACCGCCTCGCGGGTAACGCCGTCGTTGATGTCGAATTCTACCGATAGATCATGACCCCGGCGCTCGAGCTCGGCAAACAGGCGCTGGGTTAGGCTATTAAAGGCATGGGTAAGGATCAGGATGCGCATCGGGATGCCCTGAGGTGTGGCGCCCCTTCCCCCGGATTGAACAGCCCCTGCCTCTACCTGGCCTTGGCCCCCCTCGGCTGGCTAACAGATCCGAGGCAGCTGCTCCCCGTATAGCCAGTCGATCATGCGGGCCCCTCCGAAGGTTGTCTTCATCTGCACGAAGCGCCGCTCGTCGGCGGTCACCTCGCCGATATCGGCGGCTTCCTGTCCCTGAGGGTGTTCGCGCATGGCGGCTAGTAGATCATCAGCGGCCTGGGGTGGGCAGAAGGC
Organism: Gammaproteobacteria bacterium; assembly: GCA_018609925.1. Lineage (GTDB taxonomy): Bacteria > Pseudomonadota > Gammaproteobacteria > Thiohalorhabdales > Thiohalorhabdaceae > Thiohalorhabdus. The sequence goes on along the minus strand of JAHEOG010000129.1, from coordinate 1,768 downwards.
CACCAGCATGCCTTCGTTGGCTGAATTCAGCGGGTCCAGGCCGAGGATTTCGCAAGCCGCCTTGACCTCCTCTCGCACCGGCAAATCTTGCTCGCGTAGGGTCATGCCGTTGCCCGAGGCCTGACCCAGCTCATTGAGCACAGCAGCCAGACCGCCCCGGGTGGGGTCGCGCAGGCAGTGGAGGTCCGGCACGGCCTCCACCATGGCCGCTACCAAGTCATGAAGGGCGGCGGTATCCGAGCGCAGCTCGGTTGCGAAGCCGAGGTCCTCGCGCTGGGACAGGATGGCCACGCCGTGGTCGCCGATGGGGCCACTGACCAAGATGCGGTCGCCGGTCTGAATCCGGTGGGGGGCGACGGCCACTCCGGGATGGGTAACGCCAATCCCGGTGGTGTTGATATAGACGCCATCGCCCTTGCCCCCTTCCACAACCTTGGTATCCCCGGTGATGACAGGGACGTCGGCCTCGCGGCTGGCTGCGGCCATGGAGGCCACGATGCGCTCGAGCTCGGCGAGCGGAAAACCTTCCTCGAGCACAAAACCGGCGGACAGGTAGAGGGGGCGGGCCCCGCCCATGGCCACATCGTTGAGCGTACCGTGGACGGCCAGAGAGCCGATGTCCCCCCCTGGGAAGAACAACGGGCTAACCACATGGCTGTCGGTGGCCATTACCAGCGGTCCCACAGGGGGCTCGAAGCGGGCCGCGTCTTCGTTACCGGCTAGCCAATTGTTGGCGAAGGCCGCCCGGAACATCTGATCAATCAGCCGTGCCATGGCGCGACCACCCCCGCCGTGGGCCATCTCCACCCGCCCCTTTTGCACATCCAGGTGCCCGGCCATCTCAAGCCTCCACCGGGTCCACCTGCGGCGAGGCTGCCGGGGCGCCGGCGTAGGTGTAGTGGGCAGCGCAAGCCCCCTCCGACGATACCATGCACGAGCCGACGGGGTTTTCCGGGGTGCAGGTGGTCCCGAACAAGGGGCATTCTTGGGGTTTCGCCATCCCACGCAGCACCGACGGACAGATGCAGGCCTGATTCTCCCGCTTTTGCCGGTATTCCAGGGCGAAGCGCTCCTCAGCATCGAGCTCGGCGTAGTCGGCCTTGATGGCTAGGCCACTGTAAGGTACCTCGCCCAGGCCCCGCCACTCGAAGGTTTTGCGCAGCTCAAACACGTCGGCGACCAAGGTCTGGGCCTTGCGGTTACCCTCCCGGGTTACGGCGCGGATGAACTCGTTTTCCACCTCAGCCCGCTTCTCGTTGACCTGACGGATGAGCAGGCGGACGGCCTGCATGACATCGAGCGGTTCGAAGCCGCTGATGACCACTGGCTTCTCATACTCTTCCGCAAAGAACTCATAGGGCGCGCTGCCGATGATCGTGGACACATGCGAGGGACCGATGAAGCCATCCAGCGGTAGGGTGCCGAGCTCGCGCACCTCCGGCGACTCCAGGATGTGGGTGATGGCCGCCGGGGTCAGGACATGATTGCAAACCACGCTGAAATTGGGGATCCCCTCTGCCTTGGCCTGCTTGAGGACCACCGCAGTGGGCGGCGTGGTAGTCTCGAAACCGATGGCAAAGAATACGACCTCCCGCTCGGGATGGTCGCGGGCCAGCTGCAGGCAGTCGGCGGGGGAATAGATCATGCGCACGTCGGCGCCCTCGGCCTTGGTCCGCTTCAGGCTCATCTTACGCGAGCCCGGTACCCGAAGCAGGTCGCCGTAGGTACATAGGATGACCTCGGGCCGCCGCGCCAGCGCTACCGCCAT
>JAHEOG010000128.1 GCA_018609925.1 Gammaproteobacteria bacterium | reverse complement strand
CGGTAGCCATTGACCGCCATGGTCAGCTCGAAGCGGGGGGCGAGGGCATGGTCCCGAAAGGCGATCCGTTTCTCGGCCAGTCGCCGGCCTCCCGGGATCCGGTAGACGACCCGGGCCGTGCCTCGCTCCCGATCCGCGAAGTGGGCCTCCAGATAGAGGAGCTCACCCGAGTCGGGCTCGTAGGCATAGCCGACCCGGTCGGGGGCTGGCTCGCCGGGATCGGAGAGGGCGGGCCCGCAGCCGAGCAACGCCGAGGTGGCCAGGGTCAAGCCCAGGCGTTTGCAAAAGCCCCGGGTTCTCGTACCTTGACGCGAAACCGCCAATCGTTGGGCGTCGATGGCCATGAAGAGCTCCTTGTCCCCAAAAGACCTCGCCCACGCCATCGGGGTGAGCGAATCCTCCCTCAAGCGGTGGGTGGATCAGGGCCTGATCTCCGCCGCGCGAACCTCCGGGGGCCACCGCCGGATCCCCCGCAGCGCCGGCCTGGCCTTCGTCCGCCGCTACGGCTATCCCGTCCTGCGACCCGATCTGGTGGGCCTCGACGAGCTCGCGGGGGTTTCGCCCATGGCCGCCGAAGGCCGCTCCCCCCTGGAAACCGCCCTGATCCGCGGTCGGGCGGAGGAGGCCCAGCGCTTGGTGGTGGGCCGCTTCGTCCAGGGCATGCCGGTGGCCACCCTCATCGACGTGGACCTGGGCCCGGCCATGCGCTCCATAGGCGAGCTCTGGCACCACGGCGAAGCAGGGATCTTCGTTGAGCACCGGGGGGTGGATATCTGCACCCACATCCTGGACCGGCTGCGGGACCTGCTTCCGCCGCCGGATCCGGGCGCCCCGGTCGCCCTAGGCGGGGCCCCCGAAAGCGATCCCTACACCCTACCCACCTTGATGGCCGCCACCGTTCTAGCCGCGGAGGGGTGGCGGCCGGTCAACCTGGGGGCCTTTGTCCCGGAGGGGGCCCTGGCACGGGCTGCCCATGAGGAAAAGCCGGAGCTGGTCTGGCTCGCCCTTGGGGCTGCCCCCGATACCCCGAGCTTGGAACGCCAGACCCGGGCCTGGCTCGACGCCCTGGAGATCGCCGGGGTGGACTGCCCGCTCCTCGCGGGCGGCCCCGCCTGCCAGATCCTGGGCCGGCGCCCCCCGGGTCCCGCCCGCTTTGGCGCCTCTATGGGGGAGATGGCCGACATGGTGCGCGGATTTCGGGCCCCTTGATCACAAATCCGTCAATCCGATCAAAACAAGTGCCGCTCCCTTAGATATATAGGGGCAGGCATCATTCCCGGGGGCTTGCCTTTCTGGATGTGAGATAGGGCTTGACAGGAGGGAGGTCCACCCCGAGACTAAAACGCCCAAAACGTTCATTCCGTCCCAGGACGGCCACGCCCTTCCCGCCACGCCCCCAGCCCGGCCCGCTATCCGGGTCAGGTCCCTGCCTCTTGGGGATGCCCGGGGTCGTCCGGGGCCGGAGGCGCTATTCATGGCTAGGTCCGCCTGGTTACGCTGGCTGCTCGGCGACAGCCCCGACGACGATCGCGGGCTAGACCCGGGCAAGGGCCTGACCGCCCTCCGCTGGGCCGCATTCATCGGGCTCCATCTGGGCTGCTTGGGCGTGCTCTGGGTGGGAGCTTCCGCGACGGCGGTGACGGTGGCGACGGTCCTCTACCTGGCGCGCATGGCCTTCATTACCGGGTTCTATCACCGCTACTTCGCCCACCGTGCCTTCCGCACCTCGCGGGCCTTCCAGCTCGTCATGGCGCTGCTGGGCTGTACCGCGGGGCAGCGCGGCCCGCTGTGGTGGGCCGGCCACCACCGCCGTCACCACGCCCATGCCGACGGGCCCCAAGACGTCCACTCCCCGGCCCGGGTGGGCCTGTTCCATTCGCACATGGGCTGGTTCTTGGATCCCGCGAACTACGCCACGCCCTGGGGCTACATCCGGGACTGGCGCCGGTTCCCGGAGCTGGTTTGGGTGAACCGTCTGGAGGCTCTGCCCTTCCTGGGACTCGCTGGCCTTGCCTACGGTCTGGGGGAGGCCCTGGCCGCCTGGGCGCCCGCCGCGGGCACGAACGGTTTCCAGATGCTGGTGTGGGGGTTCTTTGTTTCCACGGTGGCCCTCTATCATGGCACCTACACCATCAACTCGCTGGCCCACCGCTGGGGTCGGCGGCGCTTCGCCACGGCCGACGATAGCCGCAACAACGGCCTCCTCTCCCTGGTAACCCTGGGGGAGGGCTGGCACAACAACCACCACTTCGCTCCCTCCTCCGCCTGCCAAGGCTTCCGTCGGTGGGAGGTGGATCCCACCTATTGGCTCTTGCGGGGCCTAGCGGCGCTGGGTCTGATCTGGGACCTGCGGCCGATCCCAGGCCGGGTCCATCGTCCGGCCCCGTCACCGGCCGGGGCAGCGGAGGGACAACGGTGAGCGAAAAGCGGGTGGCGGTGATCGGGGCGGGAGTTTCGGGGCTGGTCGCCGCCGACCGATTGGCCCGGGCCCATCGGGTGAGCCTCTTCGAGGCCGAGCCTCGCCCCGGAGGGCACAGCCACACCGTCCTGCTGGAAGGCTCCCGGGAGCCGTCCGCCCTGGACATCGGCTTCATTGTCTTCAATCCTGGGAGCTATCCCCGGTTTACCGCCCTTCTGGAGGAGCTCGGAGTCCCGTCGCAGGCCTCGGACATGAGCTTCAGTGTCCGCTGCGACCGCGCGGATCTCGAGTGGGCCGGCGCCGATTCCCTCCATCGGGTCTTCGGCCAGCGAAAGAACCTGGTCCGCCCCCGGTTCTATCGGATGCTTCGCGACATTGCGCGATTCGCGGGCGCGGCCCGGGCCCTTCTGGAGGACCCCGATGAGCGACGCACCGTATCGGAGTTCGTCCACGACAACCGGTACAGCCAGGCCTTCGTGGACCACTACCTGCTACCGCTGGGTGCCTCCCTTTGGTCGTGTCCAGCCGAGATCTTCGCCGAATTCCCCGTACGCTTCGTGGCCGAGTTCCTGGCAAGCCACGCCATGCTTGATCCCCTCGGGAAGCGCCCCCAGTGGCGCACCGTCCAGGGGCGGGCCCGGCGCTACGTGGACGCCCTCCTGGCCCGTTTTCGGGGCGATTTGCGATTGGGTGTCCCGATCCGCGCCGTGCGCCGCGGCGGTGACGGGATCACGCTGGTGCGGGCCGACGGCGAGGCCGAGGCCTTCGACGAGGTGGTGCTGGCCTGCCATGCCGATCAGGCGCTCGACCTGCTAGAGCGACCCACCCCGGTGGAGCGCGAGGTCCTGTCCGCCTTCCCTTACGGCGTCAACGAGGCGGTGCTGCATACCGACACCTCGGTCCTCCCCCGCAACCGGCGGACCTGGGCGGCCTGGAACTACCGGTGCCCCAGCCGGGCAGGGGAGGGGGTGACGGTTACCTACAACCTCAATCTCCTCCAGGGGATCCCGGGTCCGTCCGTGTACTGCCTGACCCTCAACGACGCCGGGTTGGTCGCCGCGGAGCGGGTCATCGGCCGGTACCGCTTTCGTCACCCCCGGTTCACCGCCGGGTGGAACCGGGCCCAGGCCCGCCACGGCGAGCTGATCCGGGCCCGGCGGACCTCCTTTTGCGGTGCCTACTGGGGCTTTGGCTTCCACGAGGACGGCGTGCGCAGCGCGCTGGCGGTAGCCAGGGCCTACAGCCCGGCGCTGGAGGAGCCGATATGAGCGCCACGAGCGCCCTCTACTTCGGCACGGTCCAGCATCGGCGGAACTGGCCGGTATCCCATCTCTTCCGGTACCGGGTGGCCTATCTCTACCTCGACCTCTCCGAGCTGCAGGGCGTCTTCCGGCGGCGATGGCTGTGGTCGGTGGATCGGTCCAATGTGGTTGCTTTCCACCGCAGCGACCACCTGGGGGACCCGGCTGTCCCCCTGGATGCCAGCGTGCGTGACCTGGTGACCGAGCGCATTGGGCGGCGTCCGGAGGGCCCCATCCGCCTCCTGACCCATCCCCGCCAGCTCGGCTATGTCTTCAATCCGGTGAGCTTCTTTTACTGCTGGGACCGGACGGAAAGCGCGCTTGAGGCCATCGTGGCGGAGGTCCACAACACCCCTTGGGGCGAGCGCCACTGCTACGTGCTCGATCCGTCCCGGACCCTGCGACCGGGCGGCCATCGCTACCGGTTCTGGAAGGCCTTCCATGTCTCGCCGTTCATGGCCATGGGCTATGTCTACGACTGGCGATTCACCAAGCCCGGTCCGCGCCTGTCGGTCGTCATGCGCAACGAACGCTACGGTCGCCTGGATTTCGAGGCGGCCTTGGTCCTGGAGCGGCGTCCACTCACGGGGACCGCCCTGGCGTGGACGCTCCTGCGCCATTCCCTCCTTACCCGCAAGGTTACCGCCGCGATCCATTGGCAGGCCCTGCGCCTCTGGTGGAAGGGGGCCCCCTTCCATACCCACCCGGCCAAACGGGAAGGCGCTGAAGGGGAAGGCCCATGAGCCTGCAGACTCCACCGGACAGGCACCGCGCGCTGGCCCGATCGCCGAACTGGTTGGAGCGGCGGGCACGCGGGCTTCTGCACCGCCGGCTACAGGCACTGAGCGCCGGCCGGATCGTGGTGCGCGACGCCGAGGGCAGTCTGCGGTTCGGCGATGACGGCGCTCCGCCCGACCTGTGCGCTCAGGTCGAGGTCCACCGTCCGCGCTTCTATTGCCGCCTGCTCGCCGGGGGCAGCTTGGGGGCGGCGGCCGCCTATCTGGACGGGGACTGGGACTGCGACAACCTGGCGGGGCTGTTCCGGGCCACCCTCCGGGGTCTGGGTCGCAGCGACCTGGAGGGCGGCAGCGCCCTGGCCGATCGGGTTCGGCGCTGCGGTCAAGCCCTGCGCCGCAACACTCCCCGGGGCAGCCGGCGCAACATCCGGGACCACTACGACCTGGGCAATGCCCTGTTCGCCTTGTTCCTGGACCGGAGCCTTACCTACTCGTGCGCGCTCTTCCCCCATCCCGGGGCCAGCCTGGAGGAGGCGCAGCGCAACAAGCTGGACCGGATCTGTCGCAAGCTGGATCTCCGTCCGGGCGATCGCGTCCTGGAGATCGGTACCGGATGGGGGAGCTTCGCCATCCATGCCGCCAGCCACTACGGCTGCCACGTCACCACCACGACCCTGTCCCCGGCCCAGTACCAATGGGCAGCCCGGCGCGTCAGGGAGGCCGGTATCCAGAACCGGGTTACCCTCCTCCAGCAGGATTACCGCGAGCTGTCGGGCCGGTACGACAAGGTGGTAGCCATCGAGATGATCGAGGCTGTGGGCCGGGACCACCTCGAGTCCTTTTTCCGCCACAGCGCCCGGGTGCTGGATCCCGCAGGACGGATGCTCGTCCAGTTCATTGCCACGGGCGAGCAGTACTATCCCGAATACCGGCGCTCGGTGGACTTCATCCAGCGCTATGTCTTCCCCGGCAGCCACTGTCCCTCCCTGGGGGCCCTGGTGTCCGCGGCAGGCGCCGGGAGCGACCTGCGTCCGACCCACCTGGCGGATCTGACGCCCCATTACGCCGAGACCCTGCGGGCCTGGCGCCACCGCTTCCGGTCCCGGCTCGAGGACGTCCGCAGGCTGGGGTATCCGGAGCGCTTCATCCGGCTCTGGGACTACTACCTGCAGTACTGCGAGGCAGGGTTCGCGGAGCGCCATATCGCCGACTTCCAGCTGATGCTGGCGGGCCCCCGTGCCCGCGGCGAGGAGATCCCGTCCGCGGCACTCGGATCCGGGGAAGAGCGGTGACCGGTTCGCCTTCCAGGACCCGGATCGCGGTCAATCTGGTGGCCCTGAATGCGGGCTGGTTCGCCTGCATCCTGGGCGCAGCCCACGGCATGGCCTGGCTGGGGCCCTGGGTGGTGGCCGGCCTGCTGGCGCTCCACCTCGCCCTGAGCCCGTCCCGGACGGGGATGGTTGAGGGGATCCTCCCGCTTGTCGCCGGGGTCGTGGGGTATCTGGGCGATTCGGTGCTGGTGCTGTCCGGGGTCCTACATTTCCCGGGGGAGGCCGGGCTCGTGCCGCCCACCCGGCTCTGGATGGTGGCACTTTGGATGAACTTCGCAACCGCCCTGACCACCTCCGTCTACTGGCTGGCGGGACGGCCCGGGCTGGGGATGGTCCTGGGGGCGCTCGGGGGACCGCTGGCCTACCTGGGCGGGGCCGAGCTCGGGGCGGTGGCGCTCCCCCACGGCGCGGGCTGGGCCCTGTCCCTGGTCGCGGTGGAGTGGGCCCTGGCCATGCCGATCCTCCTGCGGCTCCACGATTGGTGTGGCCGGGGCTTGCGCGAAAGGGCTCCCAGGCTGGAACCGGAGGGTACGGAATGAGCGTCGGGGCGCTGCTGGGGTGGGGTTGGCTGGCCATGGCCGGGCTCATGGCCGGCCTGTGGTACCTGCAATGGCGCACCCGCAATGCGGGGGTGGTGGACGTGGCCTGGTCGCTGGGAGTGGCCGGGCTGGGGGTGG